>JBBQBU010000077.1:0-15678 GCA_038318015.1 Chloroflexota bacterium
ATCCCCATCCCCAGTCACGAACGGCCCACACCCCCAGCCCCACGCCCGCCAGCGGGGGAGGGGGGGCGGTGATGAGCGAAAAAATACGATGGCCCGGGACAAGCGGAAGGTCAGCCCGCGCGTAGCCGTGATGGCGCGTGACCTGAAGTCCCGCTTCGCGCTGCTGGTCCCCCGGATGCAGGAGGCGCGCGGCATTATGCAGACGCGGGCGGGCGACTGGCAGGAGTTGGCCGACCTTTCCCGCAACTCGAAGCGTCGGCTGCCGCACCCGCTGGAACCGCTCGACTGGCACGGCGCAAACGAACCGCTGCCGTCGGATCATGTCGTTATCGCCACCGACGGCTCGCAGATTGAGCCGGACCGCCACGGCCCGGCCGACTTCTTCCTCCTGAATATCGGGTGGGCGGTGGTGCGGTACGGGTCCGAGCCGTACGCCGACCTTGCCAGTGAGCCGACGCTGTACCACGAGCCGAAAGACACGTACATCACGCATGGCGAGCGCCGCGTGCCCATCCAGGACCGCCACCTGAGCGCCAAGCGGGCCGTGGAGGAGATCACCCAGGCGGTGGATCTAGCCGAGGGGTGGGAGCCGCTGGCCCTGCCGCTGACGGTGCTGGGCGACGGCACCCTGTTGCAGTGGGTGTTGGACGACCGCCCGGACGACTTCCTGCGGGTGGCGCTGCTCCGGCCGTACGTGGACCAGTTGGCGCGATTGCGCGATCTGGGCGTGCCACTCGGCAGCTACATCAGCCGCCCGCGCAGCATCGAAGTTGCGACCATGCTGCACGAGACGATCTGCCGCCAGCCGACCGGCGGCTGCGGCCCCTGCGAGCGCGGCATCGGCCAGCCGTGCGTCTTCGACCGGCTGCCGGACCGTGAGCTGTTCCGCTTCCTGGAGCTGGGCGAACGGTCGGCGCTGTTCGAGATGGCCGTGCCGAGCGGCCTGGCGGAGTACTACGCCGGCCTTGAACCGCGCTTCTTCTACCTGAATGTCGGCAGCGAGATCGCCCGGGTGGAAGTGCCGCCCTGGACCGCCGACGATCCCGCCCGGTTGGCGCTGGTGCAGGCCGTCATCATGGACCAGTGCCAGAAGGGGCTGGGCTATCCGAACGTGCTGGCCCGCGCCCACGAGCAGGCCGTCGTCACTGGGCAGGACCGGATGGCCTTCGAGTACCTGCTTGATGCCGTGCTGGCACGTGAGGGTGTCCCCGCCCGCACCTCGGAGAAGCTGCACAGCAAGCGCGTCCGGGCGGTGTAGCTTCGCCGAAAGACGGCACACGAGCCGTGGAGTTCATCCCACGACGGGCCAACCCGACGTGCGGAGCACTGGGCCACACCGCTGGCCGGGGACTCCCGCCTCGACACCGTCCCGTACACTTCCCCGACCCTGCCGGCGGCCACCCCTGACGCGACATGATTTGGCCGCTGCCATGTCGGGAGCGACCATGACCTCTGCTCAGGATAATGACGCCCTCTCCAGCCACCTGCTCCAGATTGCGCTGGACGCGGCCCACGCCGCCGGCGCGTACTTCGTGCCGTTCGCCGGGCGCATCGAGATCGCAGGCGAGAAGAAGGGGTTCTTCGATCTCGTCACCGAATGCGACCGCCAGTCTGAGCGCCTGATTGTGGAGCACATCTTCAAGCACCATCCGGACTCGACGATTGTGGGGGAGGAGGACGGGCAGCAGGGTACCGGCGCTGTCCACTGGTACGTGGACCCCATCGACGGCACCAACAACTTTGTGGCCGGCCTCCCGTTTTTCTGTGTCTCGATTGCCGCCGCCCTCGGCGACCAGTTGCTTGCGGGGGTTATCTACGACCCGGTCCGGCAGGAGACGTTCGCCGCCTCGACGGCCGGCGCGACGGTCAACGGCGAGCCGATGCGCTCCACCGGCAGCACGCTCGACTCCGGCTCGACACTCCTGACGGAGTATCCGCGCTCCGGCCGTCCGGTAGACCCGTCCGAGCTTGAGCGCCTCGGGCGGCTGCTCCAGCCGTTCCGCGCCGTGCGCCGCATCGGGTCAACCGCGCTGCATCTGGCATACGTGGCGGCTGGCCGCGCCGACGCGACGTTCGGCCTGGGCACGAACTCGTGGGACATCGCTGCCGGGGCCATGCTGGTGCAGCAGGCCGGCGGGCGCTTTCTGACGCCCCCGCGCAACGAGGTTGCGGCCCGACGCCCTTGGCTGTCGCCGGACTACTTCGCGCTGACGGCGGACCTGGACCTGTCACAGTCGGTGCTGGGCACCGCCGTCTGGCAGGAGTTGTTCGGCGGCGACGCGGCCTAACCCTCACCAGCCCGGCTTCGCCCTCACCAGCCCGGCTTCGCCCTCACCAGCCCGGCTTCGCCCTCACCCCCCAAGCCCCCTCTCCCGCAAGCGGGAGAGGGGGAGTGCCGCGACCAGGGCAAACGTTCCGGGGCCGAGCGGTGCGGGAGGCGCACGTCCTGCCTCGGCGGTACAACGATGAAGCCCCGGCCAGCGTGGCCGGGGCTTCATCGTTGTAACTGCACACGTACGGCGACCGGCTAGTTGGTGAGCTCGAAGGACGCGCCGCCGACGCCCGCGCTGCCATCCGACGTCACCGCGCTAACGCCGACGCCGATGGGTGGCGACGGTCCCGCAGACGGCTTCCAGGTGACAGATGTCTTGCCGCTGCCGTCCGTTGGCGGCGCAGGCGGAGACTCGCCGGTCGGACTGGTCTTCACCGACACTTGCGCGCCAGAGACCGGCTGTCCATTCTTGCTGACAATGATGCTGACGGTCTGCTCCTGGCCCTTCGTCACCTTCGCGTTCTTCACGCTGACCTCGACCTTCAGCGACTCGCCCGTCGTTGAGGTGGACGGCGGCGGCGTGGAGCCGCCAGAAGCCGGGGAGCCAGTGGTCGTGGTGCGGGCGCTCGTCTGGGTGGTTGACGTGGTGGTCGCGCCGCCGCCACCTGCGGCCGGCACCACATACTGGGCCGCGACCCAGCCGGTGTTGTTGCCGGGGCCACCGCGCACGTTCTTCCAGGTCAGGCCGCTACCCTGCTTATCCTCACCAACGACATCCAACACCGTGCCCTCAGCCAGTCGGGCGGTGATGGCTGCGGTCAGCGACGGTTGCGCTCGGAGGCGAAGGCCCGTCCCGCCGGTGTTGGCAACACGAACCTTCACGCCGGTCGTGTTGGACATCTGGGTCGTGCTGGTGCCGGAGCCGCTGTTGCTCGGCGTCGCGCCACGGGCGTTCAACGGGCGCGACTGGCGCGGGCCGGCCGCACTCCGCACGGACGGGTCAATCTTCCGCAGGACGACGGCGGCAATCGCCTCGGCCTCGGCCATCCGGGTCGGCTTGGTCAGACCGGCCACGGTGATGCCGATGACCATCGCGCCCCGGCGGAACAGGTACAGGTGCGCGACGGCCGGCCCCTCACTGGAGGTGCCTTCCATCGTCAAGCCTGTTGCCTCGTCGCCCAACTTCGCGACCTTGCTCTCAACCCAGGCGGGGGACGCCGAGGTCAACGCCTGCCGCGAGGACGAGAACTGCTCGGCTGCTTGCGAAGCGTTGGCCGTTCTGGCCACCAGGCTCTTGATCTCGATGGGGCCGCTGGCGAAGTTCTCCCTCGTCTGATCCCGCACGAAGTCGGCTTCGTAGACGACGATGCCCGGCACCGGCTCCCGCTGCTCGCTCTTCTCGGGAACGAACTGGAAGCCGCGGCGAAGATCCCCAACCGTGGGCGACGCAGCCTTCGGGTCGACCGAAAGATCAGCCTGAGCGTAGGCAACGTCTGGCGTAAAGGCAATCGATGCGGGGGCAAACCCCAGCAGGGATACGAACAGGACTACCATGAGTCGCTGGCCGCGCGTGCGTGTGCGGGTCATAGTCTAGGCCTCGTCAAAGACTCCGATCCGTCGGTACTTCGCGTACCGGTCGCGGAGCAGGCGATCAGCGTCTAGCGCTTCACCGCACCCGTAGGAACGGTCTAGTTCCTCCAGGGTTGCACGAAACGCCTCGCCAAGAGCACTCGCGGCACCCACAGGATCGGTGTGGGCGCCGCCGGGCGGCTCGGGAACGATCTGGTCGGCGATGCCAAAGCGCCAGACATCCTCCGCCGTGATCTTCATCGCTGCCGCGGCCTCAGCCACCAGCCCGGCGTCGTTCCACAGAATCGACGCGCAGCCTTCTGGCGAGACGACGGAATACACGGCGTTCTCCAGCATCAGCACGCGGTCAGCCATCGCGATGGCGAGGGCGCCGCCGCTGCCACCCTCACCGATGATAGCCGTGATAATCGGCGTCCGCAAGCGCGCCATCTCCAGCAGGTTCGTGGCGATGGCAATCGCCTGGCCGCGCTCCTCAGACGGCAAGGTGGGGTCGGCACCCGGGGTATCGACGAGGGTGATGATGGGCAACCCGAACTTCTCGGCCTGCTTCATCAGCCGCAGAGCCTTGCGGTACCCCTCCGGGCGGGGCATCCCGAACCGGCGGTGGGCGTTCTCTTTCGCGTCGCGGCCCTTCTGGTGGCCCAGGATCATGACCGGGCGGCCGTTGAGGCGCGCGGGGCCGGCGACCAGCGCGGCATCGTCCGCAAACAGGCGGTCGCCGTGCAACTCGATGTGCTCCTCGAAGATCGCGCCGACGTAATCGAGGGTGTACGGCCGCTGTGGGTGGCGGGCAAGCTGAACCCGCTGCCACGGCGTCAAGCCGGCTGACGCCGATGGGCTGTCAGCCTGAGCAAGACGGGCAACGTGATTGGGTTCGGCCGGCGGGGTTCGTTCCGTGAGACGCTCCTCGGTGCTTGCCAGGATCAGGCCCCTTTCCAGGCCATGACTGACGGCAGGCCGGTATACAGGCGCAACAGGCGGGCGAGAGTCGGGCGCAGGTCGCGCCGATGCACGACCCGGTCGATCATGCCATGTTCGAGCTGAAACTCGGCGCGTTGTGTACCCGGCGGCAGCTTCTGCTTGGTGATCTGCTCGATGACGCGCGGCCCGGCGAAACCGACCAGCGCACCCGGCTCGGCCAGCATCACGTCGCCCAGGCCGGCAAAACTGGCCGTCACGCCGCCCGTCGTCGGGTCGGTCAGCAGGCAGATGAACGGCACGCCAGCGTCGCCCAGGTGGGCAAGCGCGGCGGAGGTCTTCGCCATCTGCATCAGCGAGAAGATGCCCTCGTGCATCCGTGCCCCGCCAGACGAACAGACGGCCAGGAACGGCAACCGATCCTCAATGCTGCGCTCGATGGCCCTGGTGACTTTCTCGCCCACGACGGAACCCATGCTCGCGCCCATGAAGCTGAAGTCCGCCACGGACAGTCGGAGCGGCGCGCCTTCAATGACCCCGGTGCCGCAGGTAATGGCCTCACCCAGACCGGTCTTGGTCTGCGTCTCCGCCAGTTTGTCCTGGTACCGCTGGCCGGCGCTCACAAACTCGAGTGGGTCGCCGGGCCGCAAGCCCGCGTCTTCCTCACGGAACGTGCCTTCGTCCAGCAGCATGGCGAGCCGCTCGGAGGATGGCAGCCGCGCGTGGAACTGGCACTTCTGGCAGACCCGCAAGTTCTTCTCGAACTCGCGGGTATAGATCAGTTCCTTACAGCGATCGTTGCCGCAGCGCACCCAGAGGTTCGCCGGCACGCCCCGCTGGCCGATCCATGCACGCGGCGAGAACCGCGACCGGGGCGCTGGCGGCGGGGGCGGATCTTCGGCGTCGTCGTGGGCGGTGATGGGCACGGCAACGCCGGGCGGCTCGCCCGGCCCGACGCCATCCTCACGGTGTTCGCGGCGAAACAGATCACGAATCGGCACGATGAGTTATCCATCCCCGCGCGCTGAGGCGGGCACATGCAAGGTCATGGCGAGCGCGTAAGCGGGAGGGTCCAGGCACCAGAGCGTGCGTCTGGCCCCTCGAGCGGCCAGCCGATCCGTCCTGGTAGGGCGAGGCACTTGGTCTACCCCCAACGGGCCAGCCGGGCGGCAACCGGGCAAGCAACAAGGCTGCCACGGCGTTGGGGCACGGGGGCAGTCTACCAGTCGGTTTCCAACACGGTCAAGCGAAATGCGACCGATGCCACAGGTTCGCCGGTGAGTGTGCCCCTGGTGACACCGTGCTGCATCGCTGCTACGGACAAGGAATAGCGTCGCACGGGTCCTTACAGATCGTTGTCGCGCGCCTACGTGGGCCGGGCCACGCCCTGCCAGAGGTCATGACGCGCGTGTCAGCAGCGTGCTATAGACACCGGCCGGGCGGCAGCTTCTGAACGGACGACGTACCGACAGCGACGTGATGACCGAGGAGGGCAACGCGGTGGACGTACAAGAGGCGCGGCGCGGCAGGCATGGCCACATCCCTCACACCATCAGGGGGCGATCATCGGGGCCGGGCTGGGGCTGCTCGGGTGCCTGGGCCTCCTGGGCCTCCTGGGCCTCCTGGGCCTCCCGGGCCTCCCGGGCCTCCCGGGCCTCCCGGGCCTCCCGGGCGGGCCGTTCGCAGCCGCCACGCCGGCGCTGGCACAAGAGGCCGGCGGCTGGGCAGAGCGCGCCCCGATGGAACTGCCGCGCTCAGAAGCATCCGTCGCGGAACTGAACGGCAAGATCTACCTCATGGGCGGCTACCCCGGCGGGCGCATCACGTCGGACTCGGTGCAGGTGTACGACACGAAGACGGATACCTGGGCGCTTGGGCCACCGCTGCCGCTCCCGCTGCACCACACGATGGCCGCCGTCGCCAACGGCAAGCTGTACGTCATCGGCGGGGAGGCCGGGAACCCGACGGCCGGGCAGTCAATCTTCCAGACAGGTACCTACATGCTGGACGAGGCGGCCGACGCCTGGCTGCCGCGCGCTCCGATGCCGACCGCCCGCAGCGGCGGCGGCGCCGACGTGATCGACGGCAAGATCTACGTCGCCGGGGGCCGCCCGCCGGCCGGTGCCGACTTCGCCGTCTACGACCCGGAGGCCGACTCCTGGAACGTCCTCCCGAGCATCCCCACCCAGCGCAACCACCTGGGCGTGGTGGCGCTGCACGGGAAGCTGTACGTGGCCGGCGGTCGGTTCGGCGGCGGCGTCGGCAGCGAAATGACCGACCGGCTGGAGATCTACGACCCGGCGACCAACACCTGGGCTGAAGGCACACCACTGCTCGCGCCGCGCGCCGGCGTCACGTCTATTGGGGCGAACGGCTGCCTGTATCTCATCGGCGGGGAGGGCAACGACGCCGATCCGCGCGGCGTCTTCGACCTGAACGAGGTGTACGACCCCGCCACCGCGAGTTGGCGCGGCCTGCCGCCGCTGCCCCTGGCGATGCACGGCATCACCGGGGCGGCGTTCGTGGACGGCCTCATCTACGTGCCCGGCGGGGCCACCCGGCGCGGCGTCAGCGGCCAGGACGTGACGCTGAAGCTGCAGGTCTTCCGGACGGACGCGACATGCGGCCCGGCCTCATAGGCACTGCGAGCCTCGGGGCGGGCGAACCCGCAAGACGGCGAACATCGGGCAGGCGCGTGCCGGCGGGTTCCCGCCGCACCTCGTAAGGGCGTGGCGCTGTCACGCCCGGCCGGCCCGTCACGCCCGGCCGGCCCGTCACGCCCGGCCCGCCACGCTCGGCCGGCCTGCACGCCTGGGGCGACCGCGAGTCACATCGTTTCGTCAATCCGAGTACACTAGTAGGGGCACATCAGGGTCAGGCAGGGACATTCGTCTGGATCTCCCGGAAATCGGCCGAAAAAACCTATTCAAATAGGCCATCACTGTCGATAGGGGTTCTTCCGTTTACTGAGGGAAGCATGGCAACGGTACCGAAGTACCGATGACGGTTGCGGGAAAGAAGGTCACGGATGATCAGGGTGCTGCTGGCCGACGATCACCAGTTGCTGCGACAGGGTGTTCGGCGGCTGCTTGAAGCCGAAAACGACATCCAGGTCGTCGGCGAGGCCAGCGACGGGCTTGAAGTCCAGAAACTGGCCGCAGAGGTGCAGCCGGACGTCATCCTGATGGATGTCAGCATGGGCGTCGTGGACGGCATCTCCGCCACCCGCAACTTGCTGCGCCAGTCCCCCTGGCTCAAGATCGTCATGCTGACGATGCACAGCCAGGACGGCCACCTGTTTCAGGCGCTCCAGGCTGGTGCTATCGGCTACATCCTCAAGACCGCCGGTGCCGATCAGGTACTCAGCGCCGTCCGCGCGGCAGCAAACGGCGACACCGTCATCGCGCCATCACTGGCCGGCAAAGTGCTCTCCGAGTTTCGGCGCATGGCCAGCAAGCTGGACGTTTCAGACGGCCTCGGCCAACTGACCGAAATCGAGATGCAGATTCTCCAACTAGTCGCCTCGGGGCGGTCCAACAAGGAGATTGCCTCCAAGATGGTGCTGGCCGAGAGTACCGTCAAGAACCGCCTGTCGGTCCTCTTCCAGAAGATCAATGTCGCGGATCGGACGCAGGCCGCGATTTACGCCATCACCCACGGACTTGCACCGATCGACATGACCAGCCAGCCGGGCACGCCGGGCTGACCGCCGACGCTGGTGGGAGACGCGATCATGACCAAGACGGCCACCCAGATCAACGTCAGCAGCCCGGCTGACATTGCCGCTTTCATCCACAACGACATCCTGCAATCGCTGGGCGTCGCGGTGTTGGGCGCTGATCTCTGCCGGCGGCTCCACCTGAAGCTACGGTACGAGGATGCCCTTGCCGAGATCGACGGCATGAGCGACGCCATCACCCTTGCGCTCTCGTCGTCGCTGCGGCTACTCCCCGCGCTGCAACGGCAGATCCCGGCTGCCCCGCCCAGCGCGTCGCGCCCCAACCTGATGCGGCTGAACGGTGTCGTCGGGGCAACCGGCCACCGGCTGCCGATGCTGGCCAGGCCGGCGGCCGGCGTGCATGAGATCGTCGAGACGCTTACCGTCTGCCAGATTCTCGTCACCCGCTGCCGCAGTCAGTACGACGCGGGCCTCGGCGACGACACCATGCGCGACATGGACGTGTTGCAACAGCGCCTGGACTTCGTGTCAGTGGCCTTCCGCGCCGTCATGGACGACCTACGGCAGCGCTCCACCCAGCCGTTCGGGCCGCAACCGCGCAGCGCAACCGCCGCTCCGCTCAGTTGGATTCGCTCCGCCTAGCGCGGCTGCGAACCGCTGGCGTGACGGCCTCGTCTGCCCTCTCATCGCATCACATCGCGGTAGGCAAACAGGCGTTGCCCTGGCGGTTCCTCACCGGCTGGTCGCCGGCCGTCATCGAGCAGCAGCGCCGCCTGCTCGCGGCTCGGCCCGTTGCCGACCCGGCACTTGCCGCGCTGATCACACCCGAGGTGCGGCCCGCTCCCGGCTGGACTGTCGATCACACCGGGGCGCTGCTCGGGTACGAACCTCCGGGGCCGCCGCTCCCTGATGGCCGCTTCGCCCGGACCCGCCGGGCCATCATCGGCTACCGCTTTGCCGATCCGCGCATCACGCAGGGCCACTTCGACGCCGACGCGCCGTTGCTCGGGCGAGACATCCTGGTGGACATCCGGGTGCCGGGGCTACGCGTGCTTGGCGCGGTCCGCGTCGGTGCAGTCATCGACGATGCGCCGTGCGGTACGCTCGTGCCCCTCACTCCCGACCACGGCACCACATCCGCCCCCGATGGACCGGCCGATGCGCCGGCAGCCGGGCGGACCCGCTTCGGCGTCAGGATGGACAGCCTCAGCGGCCACCTGCTGACCGGCGCGGAGTGGCTCTCCATCACGAAGGACCACCGGACCGGGGCGGTGCGATGCAGCATTGATGTCCAGTGGCGGCTGGGCCGCCTTCCGACGTGGTGGATGGGTCTGGGATTCCGGCTGCTGGGCCGGCAGTTTCAGCAGCGCTGGCGGCGGCAGGCGATCCGACGGCTGCGGGCGCTCGGCGACGCCCCGTGACAACGTTTCCTCCCGAGAGCAGCCCTATCACCTGCCGGAGTGAACCAATGGGGCACCAGATGCGCGTCTGGCCCCACGTCTGGTGGGGGCTGGCGGCCTGGGGCGTCGCTTGCCTGCTCCCGCTGGACGGCGACGGCGTGGCGTGGTGGGTCGTGCGCTTCGTGCTGCTGGCGGTGCTGGTGTGGGTGCCGTTGGCGCTGCGCCTCGTGGAAGGAGCGGCCCCGCAACCGCTGGCCCGGATGATCCGCCGCCTGCATCCCTGGTGTGCCGCGCTGCTGCTGGCGAGCACGCTGCTACCAGCCGGCCTGCTCGCGGCGGGTCTGGCCGTGCCCTGGCTGCTCTGGACGATGCTGCTCGGCGTCCGCGGCCTGCTCCGCCTCCGCGAGCATCCGCTCGCCGCAGCCGACGAGTTCTGCCTGAGCGTCAGCATGGTGGCGCTGCCAGTCGGTGGCATCTGGCTGCTGGCATCGCGGGCGGGCGTCCCGCTAGCCGGCTTCTACCACCCGATGACGCTGCTGACGAGTATGCACTTCCACTACGCCGGCCTGCTGATGCCGACGGTGGTCGGGCTGGCCGGGCGGCTGCTGCCGGTGCCCGGCGCGGCAAATTCGGCCTCCGCGCCTGCCTACGCTGATACTGGCTGGGCGCTCTACCGGGTGCTTGGCCCGGCCGCCGCGCTCGGGCCGTGGCTGGTGGCGGTCGGCATCACCGTGGGCGGTGCCGCCGAGGCTGTCGGCGGGAGCCTCTTCGCGGCGCTGCTGGCGGCGGTCGCTGCCGTCCTGTTGCTCCGAGCAACGCCGCACGTCGCGGACCCGCTCGGCCGGGCGCTGCTGATCCTGGCCCTGCTGGCAACCTGGCCGGCGATGGGGCTGGCCGCCCTCTACGCGCTCAGTCAGGCCGGCCTCGCCGCGCTGTCGCTTGAGACGATGGCGCTGGTGCACGGCCCGCTGCTGGCGCTCGGGTTCGCCGGCGGGTCGCTGCTGGCGCTAGCCCGCATTCGACCTGCACCGCGCAGGCCATAGCTCGCTGGGCGAAGCGCGAGCGGCGCCCAACCGGCCCGGGGCGACGGGCGGGTTTGCCGGTGGCAAACTCCTACGAGTGACGACCGGCCCCCTGGTTCCCCCGCCCGTGATGTTCGGCGGCCGACGCAGACGCAACAGACGGCGTGGTCGCATGGCACCCGCACAGGTGTGGGTCGGTGTATGGCCAGGAGGCCGCTCCCATCAGCCCCCGTTGAGCAGTGGAAATGCTCAACCTTCGCGTTTTCTCGCCGATGATAAGAATAGCGATGGAAGATATCGCATATTCGGTACAAGACATCGGACTGCATGCCATGTACGCGACCCCAGATACCCGGACATTTGCCGCCGCATCGGCCGGCTCGCTAGGGTGTGCCGAGGCGCACGGCACTATCTCAGACTTGCTGTCCCGCTGCGACGCTCTGCGCGGCGAGCTTGAACAACTCCGCGCCGAACACGCTGCGTCGCTCCGTGCGGCCGACGCCGTGCGGCACGCGTACGAGGCCGAGCGACAACGCCGGGCGCATCTCGCACAGACGACGCTCGGGCTGCTGTCCGCGCTCGATACGCCCGCCAGGACGCTCGTCGCGGCGTAATCAGCCGGTCAGCCCCGCCCGGCACCAGGAGCGGGCCGCCTAGCCCCGTTCCCCAGCGGCTCGCGCACCCCAGACTTCTGGCTACCGGTCCCCGGTACTGCTGATTAGGCGGATCGGGACTCGTGGCCCTCTTGCGTTCTGATGCCGCCCGTTACGCTTCTAGAGAGTCCAGAGTGATGCAGAACACTGGCCTCAATCGGAGCAATCGTGGCCGGTCAGACGTACTCCCCATACCGTCGAAACGGACGCCCACCCCAGCGAGCAGCAGGGGTAGCAGGCGGACGCCCGCCCGCGCTTCGGCGCAGCGGCCTTTCACTGGCAATGCTGACGCCCGACTCGAACGACGTGGCACCAGCCCGCCGCACTGCGCCCACTGGCGGCTTGACCAGCGGCAGCCTGGCGGACCCCGCCGCGCGCCGTTGGGTGTTGCTGGGTGCCCTCGGCATCCTCTCCAGCATCATGCTGACCATCGCCATGGCGCTGCTCAGCTCGCGCGGCGTCGCCTCGGCTGACGTGCCGCCGGCCGAGGCCGCTCGGGCCAGCCGCGTCACCCTTATCCGCGAGATCGGCGGCGTCCCGAAGTCCCCCACGCCGGGCACCGGCACCACGGCGTCGGCACCGGCCGCGCCAGGTTCCAGCGCCCCTGCACCGGCCATCGCCGACGCGAACAACTCGGGCAGCCTCGCCAATGCGGCGCTGCGCCAACTGCGCCGCGTCGGCCGCGCCATCGTCACGCCAGACGGCATCCGTCGGCTGGCGCTCGGCGGGTCGCTCCCCTTCGCAGACGGCAACACCGTCAGCGCGTTCCTGCATGACGCGTCCGCAGCCCAGGTCGCCTTGGCCGACACCGCCGACACCGATGTGACGCTGGCGGCCGGCACCATCTTCTTCCGCATTGACGGCGCAGCCGACAGCCTCACGAACAGCCTGGCGCTCGTCGGCCGCAACGAGATCACGGTGCTGGCAAGTCCCACCGCCAGGACTGTCAGCGAGACCACCACCAACCCGACAACCGTCCCCACCGCCCAACCGATCCCCACGGCACAGCCGATCCCCACGGCACAGCCCATTCCGACCGCCCAGGCGACGGCCACGGCGGTGCCCCCGACGCAGACGCCTGTCGTCGTGACGGCAACGCCGGTCCCGGCGACGCAGACCCCCATCGTCGTGACGGCCACCCCCGAACCGACCCGCCGCGCGACGCGTACCCCCATCCCGGAGATCGAGGTCGTGGTGGTGACGGCGACGCCGCTGCCGGGCCAGTACCCGAACAGTGGCCTCCCGTTTGTGCCTCCGGGGTTGCTCCCCTGGCTGACCGGTGCCGCGACCGCCACGCCGACCCCGCTGCCGTACGTTGCAGCGCCCCCGACCGCAATCCCGACGAACACCGCCATCCCGACCGCGACGCCATACGTCGCGCCACCCGCCCAGAACGGCAACGCCCCGTCGGCAATTCCGGCCCCGCCCCGGCAGGCTCAGGCCCAGCCGACCGTGCCCGCCGGCCCCGCCCCGATCCTGGCGGAGGCGGGCACCCGTACCCCCGTGAACACGCCGACCCCGCGCCCGGCCCCGCGCCAACCCGCGCAGACCGAAGGCCAGCCGCAGCCGGGCCAGCCCGCCGCGCCGTCCTCGCAGGCCGTGGCCGCAGCGCCGCAGCCGGACCCCGCCCGCGACCCTGTCATCATGGAGAAGTTGGCCGCACGGGCACTCCTGGCCGTGAACGCGGCCCGCACCCAGGCCGGCGCCATGCCCCTGAGCCGCAACGCCGCATTGGACACTGCATCAACCGTCCACGCCCAGTACGACGTGGCGACCGGCCAGAATGAAGGCAACTTCCAGACGCGCGGCACGCCGCTGTTCCTGGGTGAGACTCCCAGCGCCCGGGCAGCCCGAGCGGCAGGCTCGCGCGGGCCGGGCACGGATCGCGTGGCCGAGGTGATGGCGCTGGGCGAAGTGGAGCCAGAGCGCGCCGTACAAGGCTGGCTCGACAGCGTCTTCCACCGCGTCCTGCTCCTTGACCTTGCCGCGCAGTACGCAGGCTACGGCCAGCACACCGTCGGCGCAGCGACCACCAGCGTGCTCGACCTCGGCGGCAAGCGCGACGTGGCGAACGCCTCTGGCTGGTTCCCGGCCTCTGGTGCGACGGAAGTCCCGACGCGCTGCGTCTGCGACGACTACGCCGAGGCGGCCGGCAAGCCAGGGCCGTTCGGTTACCCCGTGACGCTGCTGCTCGGTCAGGTCCGTCCCCAGGGCCTCCCGACGACGGCAACGCTGACGGAAGGCTCGGAGAATGGGCCAGCCGTCGCGACCGATCTGGTGGACGCCTACGGCAACCCGACGCTGCTGCCGCAGGCGCCGCTGAAGGCGGGCACGAAGTACGTGGTGCGGATGTCCTGGACGAACGGCCCGAGCGTCTCGTGGAGCTTCACGACCGGCCACTGAGCGGCTCGGGCACTGGATTCCCTCACCCCCAACCCCGGCACTGGATTCCCTCACCCCCAACCCCCTCTCCCACAAGTGGGAGAGGGGGCTTTCTTGTTGCCTGCTTGCTCGCCCCTCGGGCGCGATGAATCGCACCCCTACAATCTTCGCCTCTCGCCGCCTCGCCGCTCGCCCCAACGTGCTACCGTTCCAGGCGCACCATGCACAGAGGGGTGAGCATGCCAACGAAGGACGGGAAGGTCGGGTTTGGTGTCATCGGGCTGAACTTCGGCCTGGGGCGCTGCCAGGCGATCCAGCAGGTACCGGAAGCCGAACTGGTTGCGGTGGCCTCGCGCACGGAGGCGACGGCGCAGCGGGTCGGCGGGCAACTCGGCGTCGATGCCTACGCGGACTATCACCAGTTGCTGAAGCGCGACGACGTGGACGTGGTCGCCATCTTCACGCCGAACGCGTATCACCGGGACATCGCCATCGACGCGGCGCGGGCGGGCAAGCATGTCATCGTGACCAAGCCGCTGGAGATCACGCTTGCGCGCGTGGACGCCATCATCCAGGCGTGCGACGCGGCCGGCGTGAAGCTGGCGACAGAGTACATGGCCCGCTTCCAGCCGGGGCACTACCTGGGCTACCGGGCCGTCGCGGACGGGCTGTTGGGCAAGGTCGTGACGGGCGAGTTCACCTACAAGTGCTTCCGTCCGCAGGAGTACTACACCAGCACGCGCGGCACCTGGGCGGTGGATGGCGGCGGCGTGATGCTGCTCCAGGCGATCCACTCGCTTGACGTGATGCTGTGGTACATGGGCGAGGTCGAGAGCGTCTTCGCGCGGTGGGGCACCCTGACGCACGAGATGGAGTCTGAAGACACGGCAATGGCGCTGGTGCAGTTCACCAGCGGCGCGATGGCGACGCTGGTCGGCACGACCACGTTCCACAACGACCGGCCGGGCGGCCAGTACGGCGGCGGATCGATGACGCGTATTGAGGTCGGCGGCACGCGCGGCAGCCTGATCATGCAAGACGGTGCCGTCGCGATGTGGAAGTCGCTGGAGTCAGAGACGCCGCCAGATGCCGTGTCGCCGGTTCTGAACACGTTCCAGGACATGGCGCGCTGGGTCCGCGACGACGCCCACGTGTCGCCGACGCTGGTGAAGGCTGCGGACTCCCGCAAGGCCATCGAGCTGATCCTGGCCATCTACGAGTCAGCGCGCAGCGGCAAGGCCGTCACCCTCGCGAAATAGGTGCGGTCACCGATATCTTGCCCTTCGTCCGATGGCGACCTTTGCTTTCAGCGGGTGGCCATCGGCCCAGGTCCAGGCGCAGCTTGCGGTAGGCGAGCCGGCGATCTCGGTCGACGCCAAGAAGAAAGAGTTGGTCGGCCCCTTCAAGAACGGTGGGCGTGAGCTGCGCCCCAAGGGGCACCCCGAGCCGGTGCGGGTGCACGACTTCGTGGACAAGGAGCTGGGATGGGCCACGCCCTATGGCGTGTACGACCTTGCCCGGAATGAGGGCTGGGTCACGGTCGGCATCGACCACGATACGGCCGAGTTTGCCGTCTCGAGCATCGCCCGCTGGTGGCAGGGTCTGGGCCGGGCGGCCTATCCGAACGCCACCAGCCTCCTGATCACCGCTGACGGGGGCGGCAGTAATGCGTCACGCTCACGCCTGTGGAAGCTCGAGCTGCAGCGCCTCGCCAACCAGACCGGGTTGGAACTGCAGATCTGCCACCTCCCGCCCGGCACCA
>JBBQBU010000078.1:0-15622 GCA_038318015.1 Chloroflexota bacterium
AGACGACACCCTTCCCACTCCCAAGCTTACCTTCCATCATGGCAGGCCAGCGGCAACCCATCATGACGATGTGTTCATCTGCTGGACATTACGTCGCGGGTTGGGCAGGAGGTCGTGCAGGGCGCCACGCGCGCCCCCCCCCCCGGCGCGGGGGATCGGGGCGCCAAAGTAGTGTTAGGCGGCCACCGATGGACTGGCCATCCTCGCCTTCTGCCGCTTCTCGGCCCCGGTGTGCGCGATCTGCGCCTGCATCTCAGCGGCAAACTGGTCCGCGTTGAGGCCAACGATCACGTGCAGCACCTTCCCCGGTAGCCGCATCACGCCGGCCGCCCCTGCCGAAAGCAGGGCAGCCTCGTCTACGGTCGCCCCGTCGCCAAGCTCCAGCCGCAGGCGCGTCTCGGCGCATGCTTCGACCTTGGCGATGTTCCCCGCGCCGCCCAGTGCCGCGATGAAGTCGCGCACCTTCTGGGGTGCCTCGGGGTCGCGTAGCTTCGGCGTGATGCCGCGCTGTGCGTACTCGACCGACGGCGGTGCCTCGTCCGCCATGTCGGCTTCAGGCCCTGCCACCCGCAGGTACTCGTCCATGTCGGTCTTCAGGTTCTCCGAGCGCGTGCCGAAGATCGCCTGCATGCCGTTGCCGACCACCACGACGCCGGCCGCGCCGAGCGCCTTCAGCCGATCCGGACTGGCCTTGCGGACATCGACCAGCCCGACGCGCAGCCGGGTGATGCACGCGTCCAGATCCTGGATGTTGCTCCGACCGCCGAAGGCCAGCACCAGCTGCCGCGTGAAGCTTTCAGCCGCCACCACCTGCGACTCAGCCAGCGCGACCTCTTCCTTCTCGCGGCCCGGGGTCTTCAGGTCGAGCATCTGGATGGCGAGACGGAAGCCGCCGTAGTACAGGGCCGCGTAGATCGGCCCGAGGATGAACACGAGCCACGGTCTGGTGTCCATCGCGAAGAACAGCGCGAAGTCGATGAACCCGTGCGAGAACGTGAACCCCAGTTTGGCCCCGAACGCGTACAGGATCAGGAACGCCGTGCCCGCCAGCAGCGCGTGGAGCGCGTACAGGATCGGGGCGACGAACAGGAACGCGAACTCGATCGGCTCCGTGATCCCCGTCAGGAACGAGGTGAGGGCCGCCGAGACCATGATGCTGCCGACGCGCACGCGGTTCTCTGGCTTGGCCGTGTGCCAGATCGCGATGGCCGCGGCAGGCAGGCCGAACATCTTGAACAGGAAACCGCCGCCGAGGTTGCCGGCCGTTGGGTCGCCCGCAAAGAATCGCGTCAGTTCGCCGTGGACTTCCTTGCCGGCCGGGTCCGTGAACGAACCTACCTGGAAGAAGAACGGCACGTTCCAGATGTGGTGCAGGCCAAACGGCAGCAGCATGCGCTCGACGACGCCGTAGATGAACACTGCCAGCGCCGGGTTGCCACTTGAGGCGAAGTCTGAGAACGCGTTGATGCCCGTTTGAACTGGCGGCCAGATGAAGCTCAGCACGACACCGATGGCCATTGCCGCGAAGGCCGTCACGATGGGGATGAACCGCTTACCGCCAAAGAACCCCAGGTACGACGGCAGTGAGATCCGGTGGTAGCGATTGAAGAGCGTCGCTGCCACGGCCCCCATGATGATGCCGCCGAAGACCCCTGTGTCAATCGAGGGGATGCCCATGATGAGGGCCGGTTCCAGCCCCTTGCTGGCGGCGACCACGCCCATCGTGCCAAGCATCACCACGTAGCCGACCACGGCCGCCAACGCTGACACGCCGTCGTTGTGGGCCAGGCCCAGCGCTACGCCGATCGCGAAGATCAGCGGCAGGCTGGCGAAGATCGGATCGCCGGACCCCTTGAAGATGCCGAGGATCAGCAGCAGGAGCGGCGACTCAATGTGGATGACGCCGCGCTCGACGCCTGACAGAGTCGCGCCGCCGATGCCGAGCAGCATGCCCGCGACCGGTAGCACCGCGACCGGCAGCATCAGCGACTTGCCGATCTTCTGCACGTACTCAAAGGAGCCGGTGACCGAATGTTGCACTCGCTGGAACGGCCCGGGGCGGTCGCCCGGTGGCTCGGCTATGGGTGGCTGCGTCTGTACTGCGGCGCTTGCCATCGTGTTACCTCCCATTCAGGGCTGCGACTGGGCTGCCACCCAGCGGTGCCGTGGGCTGCGCGGTCGTCGTCTCAGCGCCCGACCTGTCCGCCGGCTGGTCATCGTCGTCCTGCATATTCGGGTAGAGCGACCGCACAGCGGCGGCTGAGTCTTGTCGCAGCGCCTCGGCTGCCAGCCGCTCGCACTCCATCAGACTGAGCGTGCGGATCTCGGCCTTGACGCTCGGCAGCGTCGGCACACTGACGCTCAGTTCGTCCACGCCGAGGCCAATGAGCAGCGGTATTGCCTGCGGGTCGCCGGCGATGCCACCGCAGACGCCGACCCATTTCCCATGCTGGTGCGCCCCCTGCACGGCGGCGGCAATCAACTGCAACACGGCCGGGTTGAGGCCGTCCACCTGGGACGCCAGCTTCGGATGCCCGCGATCCATTGCCAACGTGTACTGCGTCAGATCGTTGGTGCCGACCGAGAAGAAATCGACCTCACGGGCGAATTGCTCGGCCATCAGGGCGACGGCCGGGACTTCGACCATGATGCCGACTGGGACTGGTGCAACGCCCAGTTTCAGGCGCTCCTCCTCCAGGATGGCCCTGGCAGCCCGGCACTCCTGGAGCGTGGCAACCATCGGGAACATGATGCGCAGCTTGCCGGACGTGGATGCTTTCAGGATGGCGCGCAACTGGGTTCGCAGCACCTCCGGCTGATCCAGCCCGACGCGGATGCCCCGCTCGCCCAGGAACGGGTTGTCCTCTTTGGGAATCGGCAGATACGACAGCGGCTTGTCGCCGCCAACGTCCAGGGTACGGATGATGAGTGGCCGGTCAGGGCCAAGAGCTTCGGCGATGGACTGGTAGATCCTGGTCTGCTCGTCCTCAGACGGCGCGAACGCGCGCCCCATGAAGATGAACTCGGTGCGGAGCAGGCCGACACCTTCGGCACCCAGCTTGACGGCCTGTTCAGCGTCGCCCAGGCTGCCGATGTTGGCCGCCACTTCAATGCGCCGGCCATCGGTGGTGGCGGCCGGCTCGAACGCCGCCGCCAACTCGGCCTTGCGCCGCGCTGCCTGCCGCACCAACATCCGGTGGATGCGCGTCACCTCGTCGGTGGACGGATTGAGCCGCAGCGTCCCCTTCGTGCCGTTCAGGATGACGGGCGCGCCGTTCGGCAGGGCCAGGGCGCGAGGGTCGATGCCGGCTACGGCTGGCAGATCGAGCGCGCGAGCCAGGATTGCGACGTGCGACGTGGCACCGCCGGCCGTGGTGCAGAAGCCGACGACGCGGGACCGGTCCAGGTTGGCGGTGTCTGAGGGCGTCAACTCCTCGGCAATCAGGATCGTCTGTGCTGGCATCTCGGGCTGCTTCGACTCCGCGCCAGTGAGGATGCGCAGGACGCGCTCGCCCACGTCTCGCAGGTCGTTGGCCCGCGACGCCAGCAGCTCGTTCTTGAGCGTGGCAAGCTGCGCCGCAAAGCTCGTGTACGACCTTCTCCAGGCGAATGGCGCGCTCTTGCCTTTGCCGATAGCGCTGATCGCGATGTCGAGCAGGTCGGGGTCGTCGAGTAGCTCTTCGTGTGCCGCGAAAATGGCCGCCTTGCCGGGGTCCGCTTCGCGCTGCAGCCTAGCCTGGAGTGCCCGTAGCTGAAGGCGGGCTTGATCAATGGCTGCATCGAGCGAACGCCGCTCGCGGTACGGGTCTTGGCCGTCCTCGACAACCACAATCTCATCGCGGCGCACCTGATAGATGTTGCCCACGGCGAGACCCGGCGAGGCGGCTACGCCGTTCACCATGTTCGGGTCGTCGGTCTGGGTCCGCGGCGCGGGGGCGGAGATCTCCGGCCGCATCACGCTGGCCGGGGCGAACGACGGCGTGGATCCCTCGTCGCCCAGACCTAGCTGGAGCGCCGGAACAATCTCAGCGAGCGCCGCCTTGGCGTCCGTGCCTTGTGCGACGACGACCACCTTGTCGCCGTAGGAGACTTCCAGGCTCATGATCGAGACGACACTCTTCGCGTTCGCGTGATCGTCGCCGCGCCGGAGTCGGATGTCGGCGGTGAATTTCCGCGCCAGGCTGGCCAGCACGGCGGCTGGTCGGACGTGCAGGCCGGTCGGGTTCGGGATCAGGATGGCGTCCGAGGTCATCGCCCGCCCGATGCTGACGGTGCTGTCGTCGGCCGCCCCGACGAGTACCAGTTCAAGCAGGGTGTCCTCACCGGCTGTCACCCGTCCGGTGCGCGGCGTGATTAATGCCACCCGGTCCATCGTCGTGATGACCACCTCGGTCAGCAGGCTCTTGGCGTGGGTGGCGACGAAGTCGGCGTCGAACTCGATGAGGGGCTGCCCGGTGACAACCGTGTCGCCAACGCTGACGCGCGACGTGAAGCCCTGGCCCTTCAATTCGATCGTGTCCAACCCGATATGCATCAGGACTTCGATGCCCTCGTCGGTGCGCACTGTCACGGCATGGCCGGCGGCGTGAAGTTGGGCGATCTGGCCGGCGCAGGGTGCCACCAGCACCTGACTCAGCGGGTCGATGGAGATGCCGTCACCGACCATCTTCTGCGAGAACACCGGATCTGGCACCTGCTCAAGTGGCACCAGATGCCCCGACAGTGGGGCCATCAACACGAGCGTGTGGCCTACGGATGCTGCCCGACTCTCGGTCATCCCATTCGCCTCCTTACAGAGTGCAGTTCACGCAGGGTGCAGTTTTCGCGACGCGGGGCGGCGGGTCTGGGCCGCCGTCAGGGGCGTGTGGCAATGTCGGGACGCGGGGACAGTGCTCCAGGGGCGGCGCGTGCAAACACGCTGGCCAGAGATGGCCGACGCATCATGGAACCCCTGTCGTCGCGCGGCCCGCCCATCTTTGGCAGGCGTCCGACGCTGTCACAACGACGGCGCTGAGCGCATGCGGCTTTGTGGGCGAGTGCTGCGCTGCACCCGTCAACCACCCGACGCCACCGTGGGTTCAGTCGGTAGTCACTCGTGCAACATCTGCACGGGCGGACCCTTGACGGGCCACCCTAAGTGTAGCGGGCACCGCGTTGCTGCACCGCATGTCAGATGTCCCGTCAGCGACGGGACTTGCGTCCCTGGGGAGGCACGGTGTCACACGGTGCGCCAGGAGAGCGCCGTTGACACTGCGGCGGATCGGCCATCGGGTCAGTCACCAGTTGGTGGCCGAACTGCTGCACGAGTTGGACTACAGCTTGCAGGCCAGTCGGAAAGTGCTCGAAGGGGGCCAGCATCCGCATCGGAACGCACAGTTCGAGTCCCTGAACGACCAGGTGCAGCGGCAGGTGGCAGCCGGGCAGCCGGCCATCTCGGTCGACGCCAAGAAGAAGGAGTTGGTCGGCCCCTTCAGGAATGGGGGGCGTGAACTTCGGCCAAATGGCCAACCGGAGCCGGTGCGGGTACACGACGTCGTGGACAAGGAGCTGGGTCGGGCGACGCCCTACGGCGTGTACGACATGGCCCAGAACCAGGGCTGGGTCACGGTCGGAATCGATCACGACACCGCCGAGTTCGCCGTGGGCAGCATTCGCCAATGGTGGCCGACGCTCGGCCAGGCCACCGACCCCGACGCGACCCGTCTGCTGATCGCCGCTGATGGTGGTGGCAGTAACGGCTCGCGGTTACGCTTGTGGAAGCTCGAGCTACAGCGGTTCGCCGATGCGTCCGGCCTGGAGCAGCGCGTCTGTCATCTGCCACTCGGCACCAGCAAGTGGAACAAGATCGAGCATCGCCTGTTCTCGTGCACCACCCAGACCTGGCGGGGCAAGCCGTTGGTCAGCTACGCCGCGACCGTGAGTTTGATCGCGGCCACCACGACCCGCAGCGGCCTGACCGTGCAGTGCCAGCTTGACGAAGGCACCTACCCCACGGGGCGCAAGATGCAAGATGACTGACGCAGACTTGGCCACCGTCAACCTCGACCGGGACGAGTTCCATGGCGAGTGGAACTACCGCATCCGTCCGCGCTCATGCATTTTGGATACGGTGATTTCTTGACAGATCCCTACTGGCTGCGCGTACCGAAGCGGCGCAGCACGTCCGCCTTCAGGACGGTGAACGTGCCCGCCACCAGCGCCGACCGAATCCGCGCCATCAGCCCGAGCGTGCAGGCCAAATTGTGCGTCGTCGCCAGCGTCGCCGCCAGCATCTCGTCGGCCACGAATAGGTGGCGCAGGTAGGCCCGGCTGAACGTCGTACAGGTCGGGCAGGGGCACGCCGGATCGACCGGACCGTCGTCCTCACGGTACACGGCCCGCCTGATGTTCATGAGGCCGTCAGCAGTCAGCAAGATGCCGCGCTGCGCCTGCCACAGCGGCAGCGCCGAGTCGAACAAGTCGATGCCACGCTCGACGCCACGGAGAATGTCGGCCGGCGCGCCAATGCCCGATAGATGCCGTGGCCGATCTTCGGGGAGCGCCGGTACTGTCCAGTCCAACACCCGCAGGAGATCGCGCGTGGTCGTGCCGTGCGCGTGCCCGATGACGTAGCCGTCGAACGGCAGGCCGCCGAGATACGTCGCGCTCTCCTGGCGCAATACCTTGAACGTACCGCCTTGCACCAGTCCGAAAAGCGCCTGGTCGTCATGCTGCCGGGCCGCGAGCGACTGCGCGGCCCAGCGATGCGTACGGGCCAACGCCCGCGCGGTGTGAGCCAGATCGTGCCCGGCGGCGGTCGGCTCGTCCAGCGCGATGATGATGTCCGCGCCGAGCCGCTCCTGCGCCACTACCGCCGACTCGGGCGTCAGGCGGTGCGTCGAGCCGTCGATGTGCGAACGGTACGTGATGCCGTCGTCATCCACGCGTACCAGTTTGGCCTGAGCGGTTGCTGTCGCGTTCGGGCGGCGGCGGCTGCTCACGTCGTCGTCGGGGAAAGCCCCGGCCCGTCGCCCGCGCGTCGGCGGCGGCCCGAACGTCCGGCTGACGACCTGAAGGCTACCGCTGTCGGTGAACAGTGGCCCTGACCAGCCCGTGAAGGCGTGGAGACCCCCAAGTTCGGCCACCACGTCCGCACCTGGCCGCAGCGACAGGTGGTAGGTGTTCGCCAGGACGGCCTGCGCGCCCAGCGCCACCACTTCGTGCGGTTGCAGGCTCTTGACGGCCCCCTGCGTGCCTAACACCACGAACGCCGGCGTCTCAATGACGCCGTGGGGCGTGACCAGTCGGCCCAGGCGTGCTGGGGACGTAGGATCGGGGCGCTCGGCGGCGAACGAGGAGGACGGCATGGCAGCAGGCGAATGATACGGTGCTGTTGCCTGCGCGGCGACGGCTGGGCAGCAGGCACGGAAGCACGATGCGGTATACTCGGCGGGTGTCCGCGTGGGCCGGGGACCGTCGGTCCACGACGCCGGGACCGCGCCCGGTGCCTCGGTGGTGGCCTTCGCCAACGCCAGCGCCCAGGGTGACACCTAGACCACGAGCGGGCCTGGTGATCGATCCTCTGCTGTCACTCGTCATCCCCGCCTACAACGAGGAATCGCGGCTGCCCGCGACACTCTCCCGTGTGAGCGCCGCCTTGCTGGCGCGCGGTGAACCGTACGAAGTGCTCGTCGTCGTCAACGGCAGCACCGACCGCACCGCCGAGGTCGTCAAGGACGCCGCTACGCGTGACCCGAACATCCGGCTGGTGGCGACGCCGCTGCGGGGCAAGGGCCGCGCCGTGAAGATCGGCATTGGCGAGGCGCGCGGCAATCGCATCGTCTTTGCCGACGCCGACCTCAGCACACCGATTGGCGAAGTGATCGGGCTGGCCGACCGGCTGACGCCGAAGCATCAGGTGGTCATCGCCACACGGGAGGGCACCGGTGCCCGCCGCGTCGGCGAGCCGTACGCCCGGCACCTGATGGGCCGCGTCTTCAACCTGCTGGTGCAGGCACTGGCCGTCCGCGGCATCCAGGACACCCAGTGCGGCTTCAAGGCGTTCACGCATCAGGCCGCCCGCGAGGTGTTTCGCCGGCAGCGCATCGTCGGCTTCGGCTTCGATGTCGAAGTGCTGTTCGTCGCCCGTCGGCTCGGCTACGGCATTCAGGAAGTGGCCGTGACCTGGGAGTACGCCGCCAGCAGCCGCGTCGATCCGATCCGCGACACGATCCGGATGTTCCGCGACGTGCTGGCCGTGCGGCTGAACGACTTTCGCGGCTACTACCGGTAGTCGCTCAACCGACGCTTCTGCGTGCCGGAACCACAGACGACACGGCGCCTCACTGCCGACGCTGCGCATCACCGTCGACGCCGCGCCTCACCGCCGACTCCGCGCCTCACTGCCGACGCTGTTGCAGCCTGCCTGCCACCCCCTATGTCATCCTGAGCAGCGAGCCTGCGAGCGTCGCGAAGGATCTCACAGACACCCCCGATGGTGTGGGTGAGATCCTTCGCTGCGCTCAGGCTGACATTATGAATGGCTGGGCTTCGCGAGAAACCAGCGCTGCTCAGGGTGACATGGTCTGGAGCAGCCCACAGTTCGGTCGGCTGCGGACGACTCCCTGCGTCACCTCTCGCCTCCCATCTGCGCGGGCTACGCGCCGCCCGTCACCTCGCGCAGCAAGCGGAAGAAGCCCTGCTTCGTCGCGGTGTTCGTCGTCCAGTTCACTGGCACCAACTGATAGCCATCCTGGAAGTTGCTGCGCGCGCCGCCGCCGCCAGAGCCTTCGCCGGCGTCGAACAGCCCCCACGATGCGTACTGGCTGACGGCCGCGAGCATGTTGTTGTCCTCGGCGCCAAACGCGAAATGGTCGTCCTCGTTCACGACGATGGGGATGGCACGGTCGCGCAGGCGGACCCGCGTGCGCTCGACCATCCAGCGCATCACCGCCGGGTCGGTCACGCCGTTGCCGTGGATCAGCGCCACGTCGGCCACGCGCAGCACCCGGTCGGTCGGAATGGTGCCGCCACGGTAGCTCGTGCTGACGAACAGCCGCCGGCCGTCGCGCGTGTGCGCCTGCGCCCGCTCGATCAGCTCATGTCCCCGGTCGTGCCCGATGATCGGGTGCTCGTAGTTGGGCACGTCGCACTCGTTCGCGATCTCAACGATCACGTTGCGCCAGCCGCCATCGAGCAGCCAACTACAGGCCTCGTCAACGGCCAACAGTACCGCGCCCTCGTCCGTCAGCCGCTCATCCTGCCCCTGGTAGAACAGCCCGACGATGACCACCATACCCAGTTCGTCGGCGCGGTCCAGCACCCGCCGCAGTCGATCCAGGTAGTCCGCGCGCAGGCTGCCGTCCGGCGCAAACGCCGAGTTCTCCCAGGGCTGGCTGCGGCTGTACCCTTCCGGTGAGCCGCCTTGCAGGTTCACGGTGAACGCCAACAGGCCGGCCGCGCGCCACTCCGGCAGCACCCCCAGGAACTCCGTCAGGTTGCGCTCAGCGTCCCACAGGCCGGTGTCGGGGTAGGCCCACTGGCCGCGCGTGGCAAGGTTTAGGTCGTCGAACGTCGCCTGAACAGCGCGGACGTTCATCAACAGTCCTTCGACGGGCCAGCCACGAAAGGTACGCCCGGCGTAGGTCGGCGTGCCGTTGATCGTGAAGCGCGTGCCGTCGATCCCGAGGACGGTTTGCCCAGGCATCGATGCCTCCCAGCGAAAATTAGGCCGTCAGTGCCGGCCGCGCGGGCGGTGACTGGTGCCCCTACCCGCGCAGTCCGTAACTGATACCCGATTCCTGGGTTAGAACGCGCTCGGGCCGCCCCCGACGAACGTTTGCCACGCGCCGCAGTCGTCTACCACCGAGAACTGCACCGTGGTCGGCTGCGTGCCACCGGCGGGCCGTGTCACCGTGAACGTCACCTGCTGCGTGCCGGCCGGCACGGTCGCCGTGAAGTTGCCGCCAGGCTGTGCCTGCCCATTGACGGTGACGGTCGCATTCTGCGCCGCCCCAAACTGCACCTGCGCGATGGTGTTGTTCGGGGCCGACGCCTGCCGCGTGATGGCGACGGTCACGTTGAGCGTACCGGGCGCGCCGGCCTGGGTCGTCACCCGGACATCCGGGCGCGGCGTGCAGGACGGGCGCGGCGTCGGGATCAGGGTGGGCGAGGGGGTCGGCGTGCGCGTTGGCGTGGCCGTCAGCGTCGGCGTCTGGGTGGGGGTGGCGGTGCCAGCCGGGGTAGTCGTGCCCGTCTGGGTCGGCGTCGGCGTGGGCGTCCCGGAGCCGGCCGGGTGCGCCGGCAGCGCCCCGAGCGTGCAATAGCTGGCATACTGCGACCCGATCAGTGAGCTATCATCTACCAGGAAGTTGATGCCATTGCCGCTGGTCGCGTTGTTGACGAAGATATTCCGGTCGCCGCGCAAAGAGTAGATGCCGGTGCCATTGCCTGATGTACTGTTGTTGCAGACGGCGTTGTGGTAGCTCGTGGCGTAGCCGTTGTACGGCACGTAGAGTTGAATACCAACGTTCTGGCCGTTGGCGGTATTCGCAACGATCTTGCTGTTCGTGATGCTCTGGCCCTCGTCTGGCTCCACGTCGATGCCGGCCACGGCCTCACCGCGATTGTTGCCGTTCACAGTGCAGTGGTCGATGACGTTGTTGTTGCCGTGGATCAGCGAGATGCCGTTACGGGCGTTGTTGTTCGCCCGGCAGCCACTCAGGCGCACGTTGATGGCACCGTTCGTCCGGTTGTAGCCGACGTAGATGCCGTCTTTGCTGTGGCTGTCGGCAGCTACATTGACGAAGGTGCTGTTCTGGACATTGTTCAGGCGCAGCCCGAAGCAGCACGAGGCATCGCCGGCCTTCGACAAGCCCTGCCCGTCCAGCGTCAAATCCCAGACCTGGATATTGGTGTTGCCGGCGGTCAGGCTGCCGTTCGACATCATGTGGTCGATGGCGGCGCCGGGTGCCCAGCGCAGGACGGTCTTGTCCATGCCGTCGCCGTAGACGGTGACGTTGTTGTGCAGCCGCACTTTGGCGGTCAGAAGGTAGACGGCCTGCGGCAGCCGCACCTGACCCCCGCCGTTGTCGCGGGCGGCGTCGATGGCCGGCTGAATCTCGGCGGAGTTGCCGGCCGCAACGGTCCAGAGGTTCCCAGTCCTGGTGACGGCCAGGGCGTCAGGGGGGGCCGGCATCACGCCGGAGAGCAGTGGCAACAGTGCAATGATCGCTACCAACACGGCCACAAGTTGGCGCAGGGCCGCACGCGCGTACGCTGCTCGACGCAAATCGGTACTCCGGAGACTCGGGGGATGGGACTCGTGCAGCGCCTCTATGAGCAGGAGCAGGACGCGTGATGCACAGCCGAGGCCGGCCGTGGACCGCTTCTCTCGTCGTTCCTACACAGCCGGAACGACGGAACCGTGGTTTACGGGGACTAGCCCAGGTGGCAGTCGATAGCCCGTTTGGGCGGTGGCTGTCATGACAGACCTTGACGCCGCAGACCGGCTGCCCGTACGCTCGTCGGCCGGGGCAGTCGCCCGAACCGAACGACGACGCTCGCTGCGAAGCATTAGCCCACTCCCGCGAAAGCCGGCCGGTCCATGAGTCCTCGACGCTTCCCCGTCATCATCTTTGGCGTGCTGCTCGGCCTGCTGTTCGGCGAGATTGCCCTACGGATCGTGTCGCCGGTCAAGGCTGAGGACTTGCTGCCGCTGTCGTATGACCGGGCCGGCCTGCAACGCATCGACGCGAAAGACACGTACATCGGCTTTGACGAGCGCCTCGGCTGGACCGTGACGCCGAACATGAGCCGCGCGGCGGCCAGCGCCACCTACCGCTCGAACAGCGCCGGCATGCGCGCCGACCGCGAGTACGAACTGACACCCCGGCCTGCCAGCACCCGCGTTGCCGCGTTTGGCGACTCGTTCACCCACTGCGACGACGTGGAGAACGACGAGTGCTGGAGCGCCCAACTGGAGCAGGAGGTGCCGGGCATCGAAGTGCTGAACTTCGGCGTCTCCGGCTACGGCCCAGACCAGGCGTGGCTGCGCTACCAGCAGGAGGGCCGGGCCTACAAGCCGTGTACCGTGCTGATCGGCTACATGGTGGAGAACGTCAACCGGGTGGTGAACCGCTTCCGGCCCTTCTACCAGCCGGAGACCGGCATCACCCTCGGGAAGCCTCGCTATCTCTTGCGAGGCGACAGCCTGGAATTGCTGCCCCAGCCGGCCCACTCGGCGCTTGACTTCGGAGACCCGGCCTGGGTCGAGCGGGAGCTTGGACCGCACGATTTCTGGTACTACCGCGGCATGTTCTCGGGCGGCCTGCTCGACGCGTCGCACTTCATCCGGCTGGGCCGCACGGTGGCCTACCAGCGCAAGTACGAGCCGCTACGCGCCGACAACGACGAGGCCGGCGATATCGGCTGGGCCTACCAGGCCGGCAGCGAGGGGTTCGAGGTCACTTCGCGCCTGCTGATCCAGTTTGCGCGACAGGTCGAGGCTGACGGCGCGGTGCCCGTCGTGGTGATCTTCGGCCGCAAAGCGGACGTGGTAGCGATGCGCCACGACGAAAAGAAAGTGTACGAACCGCTGCTCCAGCGCCTGAACCGTGCCAACGTGTCAACCATCGACCTGACCGAGCGGCTCTTTCAGGAGTCGAAGCGGACGGGCGTTGAGCGGCTGATCGACAAGCACTACCGGGCGGCCGGCAACGCGGTCGCGGCAGACGGGCTGGCGCGGCGGCTCCAGAAAATCACCAGATCCACGTGCACCTGGCCGTAGCCGCCCGCCTCGCCAACGCAAGGCGATGGTCATGTGCTGGCAGCGCAGTTGTGATGCGGGTGTGATTCACGCGGCGGCTGACGCGGCTGCCACTCGTCCAGTGGTCGTCCTGGGCGAAGCTATTAGCCGACCTGCCCGTGGGTTGACTCGTCGCTCGCCAGCATCTGCACGGCCGACACCAGATCGTCCAGGTCGTACGGTTTTCGAAGGACGGCAGACGGCGCAAGGCCGTCGAGAACGCGGTGGTGCTGCGGGTGGGCTGTGACGACCAACACGGGGATGGTCCTTAGGGCAGGCGAATCGCGCCGCAGCCGCAGAAACGCTTCGCCGTCCATCACCGGCATCATCAGGTCCAGCACGATCACATCAGGTCGCCAACTTTCGAGGAGCGCCAGCGCCTGGGCACCGTCGCCTACCGATCGGACCACATAGCCTGCGTCGGCCAGTACGTCGGCTACCAGGAGCCGCAAGTCAGGGTTGTCGTCCGCAACCAGCACGCGCGTCACGCCTGACACATCCGGCATGTCCTGTCCTTGTGTTCGTAGTGAGTTCTGCGCCGCTCGCCGGTGCCACGCCGCACCAGCGTCGCTTGCCGAATCGGCCGTGTTAGCCAGCCTGTTCGGCGAGCCGGTCCATCTCAACCGGCCCGGCTGTCAGGATGCGAGCCTTTTCGAGCAGGGAATCTATAGCAAACGGCTTGATGAGGATGTCGATGCCCATGCTGGCTAGTTGCTCTTCGAGCGCACGAAGTTCCTGCACGGCAGCGGAGCACACCAGAATCGGAATGTGCGCCGTTCGGGCGTCCAACTTGAGCGCCTGGAGAATATCCCAGCCGGAGATGTCCGGCAGCCGGATGTCGAGGATCACGAGGTCCGGCATCGTCGTACGGACGAGGTCATACGCACCGGTGCCGATAACGGCCACCTTCACATCGAAGTCTTCGTCTCGGAGCAGGATCTCCGCCAGTTCCAGCAACTCAGGACTGTCGTTGATGACCACGACCGACTTCCCAGCGCCAATACCCTCCATCGCGCGCGTCCTCCACATGTGCCCACATCGCTCTCGCGGGGCAGCGCCCTGGCGATGCCGCGAGCAATCGCAAGGGCCGTGCCAAGAGTGCCAGGGCGCGGCCTCGACCCGACATCGCGTCGAGGGATCCGCACGGTGAGAGGTTGATGAAATGACCCCGTCTGCGGTGGGGCCGGTTGCTACCGTTGGACGTAGGCAACCGGAACACACGTCCGTGAATGCGCGGACGAGACAGCGCGCCGACCGCCGACACTGCGGAGGAGCATCACCTATGCTGTGCCCCATCGACCAGACCGCGCTGCAAGTCACCGAGCGCGAGCGCGTGGAGATCGACTATTGCCCGACCTGCCGAGGCGTCTGGCTCGACCGTGGCGAACTGGACAAGATCATTGACCGGTTCGGGACGGAACGGCCGGCAGCAGCCACCGGCTTCGAGCGCGGACCAGACGGCGGCCAGCGGTACGGGCCGCCGAGCCGGCCCGTGGATGACGAGGCTGCCCGGCGTCGCTACGCCGAGCAGCGGGGCTACCGCAGCAACGACGACGACGATGATGATGATGACGACCGCCACCGGGGCCGCAAGCGCCGGGGCTGGCTCGGCGATATGTTCGACTTCTGACCCGCCACCGGGGTGGCCCCACGGGTGCCCTCCACGTTGCTGCGTCGGCCTGACGAGGGGCCGTGGATTGAAGTCCACGCCTGCTCTCGGCAGTCGCTCTGCGACCGGGGCCGGCGTACCGGGCAGCCGGTCCGCTCCGGCGCGTGCCGCCGCATCCTCGGCGTCGCACCGCGACGCCACGACCGTGGGCGGCAGCTTCAATCCCCGACCGCGCGGGCCAACCCCATCTCCGTGCAGAAACATGCACGGCACCCCCCAGGCCAGCGCCCCTTACAGCGCAGGTGCTGGGTCGCTACACTATCCGCCATGCACCCCGACGACGCGCTGACCCATCCGAGCGCCGTTGAGGATGGGCAGAGTCAGCACGGCGTGTTCGGCGGCCAGTACCCGTCATCGTTGCCGGAGCAGCAGCCAGACAGGCGGACCGGTGCGATGGAGTCAGCGGCCCGGACGATGACGGCGGCCGTCGGCCGCCAGCGGACGAGAGGGACGAAAGCAGTGGGAGACCAGGCATGGACAAGAAGGTAGCCATTGTGACCGGCGCCGGCAGCGGCGTCGGCAAGGCAACATCGCTTGCGCTGCTGCGCGAGGGGTTCCACGTGGCGCTCGCCGGGCGGCGCGCCGATGCGCTCAATGAGACCATCGCGGAGGCCGGAGACGCCGCAAGCCGGGCGCTGGCCGTGCCGACCGATATCGGCGACCCCGAGGCTGTCCGCGCCCTCTTCGCACAGGTGCGCGAGACGTTCGGCCGGCTCGACCTCCTGTTCAACAACGCCGGGACCGGTGCGCGCGGCCTGCTCGAAGACCTCACGTACGAGCAGTGGTCATCGGTCGTCGCGACAAACCTGACCGGTGCGTTCCTGTGTACCCAGGAAGCGTTCAAAATCATGAAGGAGCAAAGCCCGCGCGGCGGGCGCATCATCAACAACGGGTCTGTCTCCGCGCACGTGCCCCGGCCGAACTCGGCCCCGTACACCGCGACCAAGCACGCCATCACGGGGCTCACGAAATCCGCGGCGCTCGACGGTCGGAAATACGACATCGCGTGCGGCCAGATCGACATCGGCAACGCCGACACCGACATGGCCGCAAAGATGAAGTCCGGCATGCCGCAGGCGAACGGCACGATGGCGGTTGAGCCTACGATGGACGTTGAGAACGTGGCCCGTGCCGTGGTCTGCATGGCGAGCCTGCCCCTGGATGCGAAC
>JBBQBU010000079.1:0-15612 GCA_038318015.1 Chloroflexota bacterium
TGGCTGGGCAAGTGTCGCCGCCTCAGCAAGGACTACGAGTCCATCATCGAGAGTTCCGAAGCCATGATCCGACTCGCCATGATTGGCCTCATGCTTCGCCGCCTCAAGCCCGCTCGATGACTTCACACACACTTTCTAAGATCGCGACTAACACCTTGTAACTGCGCCGTTCCATCGTCCTCATCTCATCCTGGCCTGCCTACGGCCCCGGTGTATTCCCCGGCGGTGTGCCCGCTCACGCAGCGACGTCACCATCGACTCGTCACCCGTGAGCCCGCCGCTGACTCCGGTCCCAGCACGGTTTCCAACGGCTGCGCTGAGCGCAAAAAACCGGCTGAGCCCTTGGGCTCAGCCGGTTGCGCAAGTACGTCACCCAACACATCGGCGATCAGGCCAGGGAGCATCGTGTTGGGCTGGGGGCGCGCGCTCATTGAGCGCGCGCCCGCGTCTGAGTGGGGCGTACCATAGCATGACGAGAACACGCCCGGCTAGAGCGTGCTGAGAGCACTCCGAATGCATCCAAGCTACGGGCTGCGTATGCTCGGTGCCCGACAAAAGCGGGGTGATCTGCGACCACGGTGCTGCGGGTCACAGGGTGCTCGCATCGGACAGCCAGTCGCGACCTTCGACGAGATCCGGGCGGTGGTGGCAGGGAGATTGAGCGGCTGCGGGTGCTTACCGGCCGCGCGGAGTCCGTCCGGGCGGACGGCCCCGAGGCTGGATCGGGCGCAGGTGCAACTCCTCGGAGTTCAGGCGATACGGCGGCGACTGAATCTCCTGCACATCGCAGAGGCGCGGGTCGAGCATCCGCGACTCGATGCGCGGGTCTTGATCCTTTAGCGCTAGGTTGCTGGTGATGACCGTGGGCAACGCCGCGTTGTACCGGTAGTTCAACAATTGAAACAGCTTCTCGGCCGCCCAGGGCGTGCTGCTGTGCGCCCCCAGGTCGTCCAGCACCAGCATCGGGGCGGTCCGCACGGCGTCGAACACTTTGTCATAACTCGCCTTACTGTCCGGCGCGTAGGCCGCGCGCAGATAGTCGAGCAAGTCCGGGGCGGTGATGAAGTAGGCCATATTGCCGCCGGCCCGCCGGTCGTTGGCGATGGCGGCGGCAAGGTGGGTCTTGCCGGTGCCCGGCGGTCCGAGCAGCACCAGCCAGCCAGTCGGGTTCTCGGCGAAGCTGCGGGCACGGCGGTAGATGCCGCGCATGGCCGCGCTCTGGTGCTCCTCAATGCTCATGCCGTCCGGCCGAAAGGCGCCGAATGTCATCTCAGACAGTCGCTGGAGCGACAGCCCGCCGAGCTTCTCCAGGGATGACGACTCCCAGTCGTCTAGAATCGCTGTGGTCGTCAGGCCGGCGTCGAGGATGCGCGTCTGGAGGCGCTCGTCTAGCTCATCAGGTCGCAGGTTCGTCGTGATGACGGTCGGCAGCCGGCCGTTGTAGCGATGATTCAGGAGTTGAAACAGCTTCTCCTGTGCCCAGGGCGTGCCGCTCTGAGTCCCGAGGTCGTCCAGGATCAGCAGCGGGCATTGGCGTACCTGTTCGAACAACTCGTCATAGCCCATGTCGCTGCTGGGACTGAACGCCGCCCGCAGATGATCCAGCAGGTCGGGCACCACCGAGAAGATGACAGCCGCTCCCTCGGCTAGTCGCCGGTTCGCGATGGCGGCAGCCAGGTGGGTCTTGCCGCAGCCAGGCGGGCCGGCGACGAGTAGCCAGCCCTCAGGGGCTTCGGCGTAGGCGCGGGCACGCTCCACGATCCGCCGGTACCGGTCGCGGCGCGGCACGTCGTTGGTGCGGCCTTCCGGCTCCAGGTTGTCGAACGTCAGGCGAGTCAGCGCACCCAGGTTGCTCAGGCGCTCCAAGCGCGTGGCACGGCGCTGCTCGACCTCCTGCCGTCGGCACGGGCAGACGACCAGTTGGCCGAAGTCGGGGTGCCCGGCGGCAACATCGTGGCGCAGGAAGCCGGCCCCGTGGCAGCGCGGGCACTCGGGTTCGTCGGGAGCAGCGTCGTCAACGGGGAGTGAGTCGGCCGTAGCGAGTTTCGAGATAACCTCCCGGACTCTTAGGCGCTTCAGGGCGTCGCCAAGTCGTTCCACTGTCCCCCCTTCCTCGGCTGTCCCAGCCCGCAAGGATGCGCTGGATGTAGCGCCAGCTTCGCTTGTTCTGCGCGACGGCCTCACGGATCGCCTCCGCGATCCAGTCGGCCGGGTAGAGTGTGAGCGCGTCGGCCAACTCCTCGGCCAGCAGCGGCGTCAGCAGCCCGACGTTCTGCTCGTACAACTCGTAGACGTTCACGCGCGTCTCGGGCTGTCCTGGCTCCTGCGGGATGGGTGCCGGCCCCAGTTCACCGAGCGTGCGATCGCCAGCCTGGACCTGCCGCACGATCTTCTCATTGGCCGGTGTGTTGAGCAGGTAACACACGTCCTCCGATGATCCGTCCAGCACGCCCACGGCCAGCACGGTGCGGCGCTGCTCCATGCTGGCGAGCGCACCGGCCAGTACGTCCGCCGCCAACTGCCCAGCCGTGTGTGCGCCGGCCGTCACGGCGACCAGTAGCCCGGCGTCAGCCAGCAGGTGCGACCGCCGCACGAAGCGCGGGGTCCGTGGCTGACCGTGGAGCAACCGCAACACATAGAGCAGCGTCTTCAGCTCCGCAAGGTCGTCGATCTCCCGCAGCAGCGTCCCGAATACGGCACCGGGGATTGGCACCAGCTCCATGCGGTCCGGAAAGCCGGGGAACGGCTTCGAGGTGGGCGGCCGGTCACTGGTCTGGGTCATCGGTCGGGCCGCCTCAATCGCGGTACACTTCGAGGTCAAGGAACTTGGTCGTGCGCTGGTTGAAGAGCAGCGATACTTGGCCAATCGGGCCGTTGCGGTGCTTGGCAATGTGCAACTCGGCGATGCCTTGCTTCTCGCTGTCCTTGTTGTAGTAGTCGTCGCGGTAGATAAAAATCACGATGTCTGCGTCCTGCTCAATGGAGCCGGACTCGCGCAGGTCCGACAGGATCGGGATTTTCGGGGACCGCTGCTCCACTGCGCGTGACAACTGCGACAGCGCGATGACCGGCACATGAAGCTCGCGGGCCAGCCCCTTAAGCTGCCGCGAGATCTCTGACATCTCGTTGACGCGATTCATGCCGCTACCTTCGCCGGCCGTCATCAACTGCAAGTGATCGACGATGATGAGGTCGAGCGGCACCTCGGCGTGCAGGCGTCGGGCCTTCGCGCGCAAGTTCGTCACCGACAGACCCGGCGTGTCGTCGATGTAGATCTGCGTCTCGGCCAGGATGCCGAGCGCGTGCCCGAGCTTGCGGCTCTCGGCGTCGGTCAACTGGCCGGTGCGGAGGCGCTGCGTCTCGATGCCGGACTCGGTTGAGAGCAAGCGAGCCGCCAACTGCGAGCCGGACATCTCCAGGCTGAAAATGGCGCACGCGGCCTTGAACTTCAGGCCAGCGTTGGCTGCGATGCCCAGTGCTAGGCTCGTCTTCCCCATCGCGGGCCGCGCCGCCAGGATGATGAGGTCTGACCGCTGGAAGCCGCCGGCCGTCAACTTATCGAGGTCGGCGTAACCGGTCGGGACGCCGTACTTGATGCCCTCGCCCTCGCGGGCCAGCGACAATTGCTCCAGGTATTCGCGCAGGATGTCGCTCAGTGACGCAAAGTCACTGTTCGCTCGCCGATTGGCGATGTCGAACAGCATCTGCTCGCTCTTTTCGAGCGCCATCTCTGGGTCGAACTGGTTCTGAAAACCGATCGATGCGATTTTGCCGCCGGCCGAGATCAGCCGACGCATGAACGCCGTGTCCGCCACAATCTTCGCGTAATGCTCGGCGTGAATCGGCGTCGGCACCACGCCGAGCAGCCCAGCCACGTAGGTCGCGCCGCCAGTTTGATCGAGGCGCTGGGTCCGATCCAACTCGTCGATGAGCGTCAGGTAATCGACCGGTTCGTGACGGTCGTACAGGTCGATCATCGCCTGGTAGATGGTGCCGTTGCGCTCGCGGTAGAAGTCCTTGCCGTCGAGCGCGCTTGAGACCTTCCCGATGACTTCACGGTCGAGCAGGACGCTGCCCAGCACCGCCTCTTCGGCTTCGATGTTATGCGGCGGCAATCTCTCCGGCGATTCGTCGAAGCGAAGGCGTTCTATTGCCACGGTGACCTGCTCTCTCCGACGCGGCCGCTACGTGGCGGCCTGGACGTCGACCTTCACGGTGGCATTGACGGTACGGTGCAGGCGAATCGTCACCTCAAAGGTGCCGAGGTGGCGGATCGGGTCGGCAAGCTCGATCTTGCGCTTGTCGATGGACTGGCCGACGTGCGCCGACAGTTGATCGGCGATGTCAGCCGTCGTGATCGAGCCGTAGAGCCGGCCCTGGTCCCCAACCTTCGCCGTCAGGATCACCGGGGCGCTCGTCAGGCGGTCAGCCAGGGTGCGGGCAGCGGCTTCCTCGGCGGCGGCCTTCTTCTGCTCGCTGGCCTTCCTGGCCTCGACGGTCTTCATTGCGCCGCCGCTGGCCGGAATCGCAAGCTTGCGTGGGAAGAGGTAATTTCGAGCATAGCCGTCAGCCACTTCCTTGACCTCGCCGGCCTTGCCGGTTCCTGCGACATCCTTGGACAAGATCACCTTCATGGCCGGCTCCTTTGCGGACAAGTCTCCGCTTCCTGAGTATAGCAACGCCCTCGTCGCCACCTCTGGCCGGGCTATCACAAGCGCAGACCGAACAGGACACCGACGCATACCAACCTGGCGCGGCTCTCGTGACCCACGCGCGCCAGTGACTATCCGTCAGTGGCCGACAGCGGCCGGTGGGGGTCAGCGGTTGCGGTGCGTAACGATGTGCACGCTGGCCCCGACGATCAGCACGAAGACAATCAGCGGGGAGAGCGGCACGCCCATCAGGCGCGGTACGCCCAGCAGCGTCAAGGCCCACAGGCCAAGCAGCACGCCGGCAGCCAGCGCCAGCGGCCCGCGCAGCGTCACCATCAGCCCGATAATCGCCAGCCCGGTCAGCACGTCAATCACTTTGACGATGCTGGTGCCGACCTGCACGACACGCACCTGCAGGAAGTCCGTGCCGCCCGTCTGAGTGAGCGTCAGCATCCAGAGGACCGCCAGGACGACCACAAACGCGATCTGCAACATCGGACTGCTCCGTCGTGAGGTGCGCGGCGGGCCGCGGGCGTGCTGCATGCTACGCCGCGACTCGTGCCTCGGACTACTCGGAGGGTAGGGGGCAACGAGGTAGGATGGCTACCCCGGCACCCTCGTTCGTGACTGAGTTTTGCTGTAGAACGCTCGCCGTGCCCGGGTGGGGACAGGACCGGCCCAGACAGCCCCGCCCTGCCCCCGAAAGACGGCTGGTTGTGTCACCAGTTGGTGTAGCTGTTGTCCAGGCGGTGCAGCCGGCGCGACGCCAACGGCTTCGACGCCGGCGACTTGCGTAGGGCCTCGCGATCAAACTCGACGCCCAGGCCCGGCCGGGTCGGCGGCAGCAGATAGCCGTCTTGCCACTCGATCTGCACCGGGAACAGGTCGTTCAGGGCCGCGCCCGGCCGCGTCGGCTGCTCCTGCACCGCGAAGTTGGGGGTGGACAGGTTGAGCGCGAGGCAGGCCGCGCTGGAAACCGGCCCGAGCGGGTTGTGCGTCACCAGTCGGATGCAATGCGTCTCGCACCAGCCGGCAATCTTCTTCGACTCGGTGATGCCGCCGGCAATGCAGAGGTCCACCCGGCAGAAGTCGATCAGGTCTTCCTCGATCAACTCACGGAACGCCCACTTGCCGGCGTACTGCTCGCCGGCGGCAAGCGGGATTCGCGTCGCGCTCCGGACCCGCCGCAGGGCGTGGGTGCTCTCGGACCGAATCGGGTCTTCAAGGAAGAAGAGGCGGTACGGCTCCAGGGCGTGCGCCAACTCAATGGCCTCGGACGGATCGAGCCGCGTGTGTGCATCGACGCAGATTTCCAGGTCGTCGCCGTGCTCCTTCCGTACCGATTCGACCCACTTGACGCACTCGCGGATGGCCGCGCGCGGCTCCAGCAGGTTGCCCTGTGACGGCAGGTGAAAGCGCGTGAACTTCCAGCCCTCCGCTACCGTCTGGCGCACATGCTCCAGGTACACATCAAGCCCGTCGTCGCAGCGGTTGTGCGGGTAGCAGATGACCTTGTCGCGCACCAGGCCGCCCATGAGTTGATAGGACGGGACGCCAAGTTCCTTACCGCGAATGTCCCATAGGGCGATGTCGATGGCCGACATTGCCGACCCGACGACGTTGCCGGCCGGGAAGAACCCGCCGCGATACATCAGTTGCCAGAGGTGTTCGATGCGGCTCGAATCCTCGCCGACGATCTGCTCGCGGATGTGGTCGAACGCGCCGAGGATGGCTTGCGACCGGCTCCCGACGCCGCACTCTCCGATGCCCGAGATGCCGGCGTCAGTGTCCACGACGCAGAAGATGAAGCTTCGATTGTTCGCCTGGATCGCGAACGGTTCAATGCCAGTGATCTTCACGGAGACGACTCCCAGCCGAGATGCGTGCGCCGCTCAGCGGAGCACGCGTGACAGAGAACGGTACCCCGCAGGCGTCGAAATCGCCAGTCAGCGCCCGACAGCCAGGACGACAACGGCCCCTGCCATCTTGTAGTGGCAGGGGCCGGTAGGTTGGCTCAGTGGTAGTGCTGGGGGACGAAGCCAGGGCTAGTCGGAAAGGTCGTCGATGGCGAGCGTCATGGCGGTCGAGGCGCTCGCTGAGAGCGCCGACCCATAGAACGACAAGTAGTGATCGATGTTGCCGGTCCAATATTCTACAGAATGTTCGCCCGGCAGCACCTCGAAGCGGTGAGGAATGCCACGGGTGAGCATGCGATCATGAAGCAACTGGACGTTCGGCCGCCACGGGTCATCCTCGCCCACATCAATTGACAGCGTGAGTCCATACGCCGTGTCGGTGTCCTGCACCAGCCAGAGCGGCGTCACCCCGCGCCACGACTCTGCGCTGCCGAAGATTTCTTGGAGCTCGGGCGCAAACTGGTCGAACGAGGTCCGCAGCGACGGGCTATGCGCCGCCGCCACGCCGAAAACCCGAGGATTGGTCAGTGCCAGGCGTAGCGCGCCCTCGCCGCCCATCGACAGCCCGCCGATGGCTCGGCCGCTGGCAGACGGGATGGTCCGATACTGGCGGTCCACTTGCGCCACCACGTCGTTGACCACATAGTCGGCCCAGCGTTCGCCGCTGGCGTGGTTGACCCAGTACTTCGCTCCGCCGTTCGGCAGCACGATGATGAACGGGTCGATCTCGCCGGCCGCCATCATGCGGTCGGCACCCTCAAGCAAGCCGATGGACTGCCACTCGCTGCTATCGCCCGCCACACCGTGCAGCATGTACAGGACCGGATAGCGCCGGGCCGATGATTCGTAACCGGCCGGCAGCATCACGCGGTAGCTGGTCTGAAGACCGACCGTCGCCGCAAAAAAGGGATCCTCAACCACGGTCGAGCCGCCGGCGTACGACGCCACCGTGACTCGCTGCCGAACGTCTGGACTTGCGTCGGTGCTGGCTGTCCGCGCGATCTCGGCCGGAGCGGCCGCGTATGGCCCTGCCGCATACACGTGCTGGGTGAGCGTGGCTGCCAGAAGGACACCTGTTGCGAGTGCTGATCCGACTCGATGAAGCATTGCATACACTCCCGGGGCACTCATCTGCGGCCCCTCACACGAAAACACTGAAAACAACGTCCACTGTACGTTCTGATGTAACAAGAAATGGTGAAGATCAAGGACGGCCTGCTTCCGAATCTCGAATCGACAGCAGAGGCGACCTCCGCCGCCATAGTCAACGCACGGAACATGCCGGCGTGTGCGCCTACGAGTAGAACGATTCGATGGCGCTTCGGGCACGAACCAGCGCCGACGACACGGTGGTCCTGGGCACTGTTTCGGCCTCAGCACAGCGTCGTGGGCGACGTTGACCGGCGCACCGACGAACGTCAACGGAGCCGCAGGTGAGTCAGCCGTCAGGCGTACCTCGCCCGACGCAACCACAGGCGCGGGCGTGACGCCCATGCCCGGCCAGTCCAAGCGTCAGGCTGGGGCGGGGGTACCCACTTTGTCCAGGCGCTCAGCTGCGAGGCGGGCGCTCAACGCGCGGGCCACCGTTGACGTGGCCACATCCCACGGCGCGCCAGCGTCGAGCGCCGACCACAGCAGGTCTTCGCCTCGCGGATTGTCGCCGGTGCTGAAGGCCTCCGACATGACCGTCAACACGGTCTTCCAGTCGTCAGATGCGTTCATCATCGTCGCACTCCGTCACCAAAATTCGTGGGGCTGTCCCATGCGGATCATGAAGATTCCGTCATCGGCTGCGTGATAGTACAGTCGATGTGGGCATCCTGTAAAGCCCTGGATCTTCGGCGCGCCAATGCCAAATGACCGCCTGCCAGGACCGTGGCAATTACCGCGCTGTTGCCGCCGGTGCCCGGCCGAGCAGCAGTCGGCTTGTCAGAATTGCGACGGCGATGGCGCAGGTCACCAGCGCGATCAACTGGGCCTCTTGCAGGCCGAAGACCAGCACAGTTTCCTGGCGCACAAACGTCAGTACGAAGCGAATCACCCCGTACCCGAACGTCATCACCAGGAACATTGTGCCCGGCCGGATGCCTTTCCCGCGCAGCAGCCAGAGGATTCCCAGCAACGCCGTCACCGCCACGATCTCGTAGGCCGGGTACGGGTGCGTTGGGACGCCCAGCAAGTCGGCCGGCAACAGCGCGTGCTCATGCCAGTAGACGACGCCGCACGCGCAGCCGGTTGGCGCCCCCCAGGCGTCGCCGTTGATGAGGCAGCCGACGCGGCCAATCGCTTGCCCGACGAGCATGGCCGGTGCCGCTGCATCTAGCGACTTCCAGACGGGTACGCCCAACTTCCAGGCCGCGAACGCGCCGGACAGCACGCCGCCAACGAAGCCGCCGTAGACGGCGATGCCGCCCTGCCAGACCATCACAATTTCTAGGGGATGCTGAGCGTAGTAGGGGATGTGGTCAAGTACGTGGAACAGGCGCGCGCCGACGACCGCCCCGGCGATGACCCAGCCCAGGCCAGACGCCATGACATCAGTGTCCAGGCCGAGTTGCCCGGCGCGCTTCAGCCCGAGCCAGACGCCGACGAGCAGCCCCACCATGCTGAGGATGCCGTGCCAGCCCAATGACACCGGTCCGAGTTGGGCGATGATCGGGTCAATCGTGATCTGAACCAGCGGCATGGCGCTCCTAGAAGATTCAGCGCCCGTTGCTGCTTGGCACTGGCACCAGCGCCATCGAACTGTCGATGACCTGGCGCAGCCCCTCCCAGGTGGGGACGCCCTCGATCTTGCGGCCGTTGACAAGCAGCGTCGGCGTCTTCTGAATGCCCCGCTCCTTGCCGATCTGCCTTTCGGCACCGATCCGCGCCACGGCGAGGTTGCCGTCCACGCAGCCGTCGAATGATGCCTTGTCAAGCCCTAGCTCCGCACCGAATCGCTTCAGGTTCGTCCTGCTGAACGCCCCGGCATCGCGGCCACGCTGCTCGGCGAAGAGGCGGTCGTGATACGGCCAGAACTGCCCCTGCTCAGCGGCGCACTCTGACGCGGCGGCGGCTTGCACAGATTCCTCGCCCAGGAACGCCATCTGTCGAAACACCAGCCGCACCTGTCCTTCAGGGATCAGGCCAGTCGCAAGCTGTCGTTCCAGCGTGTCGGCAAACTGCTTGCAGGCGGGGCACTGGAAGTCGCTCCAGTTCTCGATCTCGACGGGCGCGCTTGCCAGCCCCTTGACATTGTCCGTCGCAGTCGGCAGGCTGTCGCCTCTGCCCAAGTTGCCTAGTGCCAGGGCAACCCCGATGAGTGCGACGGCGCAGAGGCCAACCACCAGCAGCAGCGGCCGGAGAAAGCGGCGGCGAGCGGCGTGGTCGCCGTGCTCCAGGCGAGATCGTCGCCGTCGTGATGTCGTGCTCATCGGTCGGTCCTCCTGGTGGTCCTGGTTCGTGGACTCCTTGAAGGTCTAACGCCTTCGACCGACGTGCTGGCCGTGTCGGTTGTCCATACTTCGCCGGGACACCGTGGCTTCCCCATGGGGAGGGACTGCCGGTGTCGATGCCGGCAGCCGGTCTGTGCACTCGGATCACTGTCGCTACCCTGCTAGACTACGAGGACACAGGCCCACACACCACGAGGGGGTGGCAATCATGACCATGACGCCCGACGCATCCGCACCGGGCCAGGGCGGGATCTCGGCGCTGCTGCAAGAGGACCGCCGCTTCCCACCGACAGCGGAATTCACAGCGCAGGCCAACGCTGGCGACGCCGGCGTCTATGCGCGCGCCTTGCAGGACCCGGAAGGGTTCTGGGCCGACCAGGCGAAAGGGCTTGACTGGATCGAGCCGTACAACACGGTCCTCGAATGGGATGCACCCTGGGCCAAGTGGTTCGTCGGCGGCAAGCTAAACGCCTCGGCCAATTGCGTGGACCGGCACGTCAAGAGTTGGCGCAAGAACAAGGCGGCGATCATCTGGGAGGGTGAGCCCGGCGACTCGCGGGTACTGACCTACAACGATGTCTACCGCGAGGTCAACGAGTTCGCGGCAGTGCTCAAGAAACTCGGGGTCCAGAAGGGCGACCGGGTCGCCATCTACCTCGGCATGGTGCCGGAACTGGTCATTTCGATGCTGGCCTGCGCCCGCCTCGGTGCGCCGCACACCATCATCTTCGGCGGCTTCAGCCCCGAGTCGCTGCGGGACCGCATCGACGACTGCGGCGCAAAGATCCTGATCACGGCAGATGGCGGCTGGCGACGTGGCGGCAAGGTGCCGCTGAAGGACAACGCCGACAAGGCAGTTGACGGCTGCAAGAGCATCGAGCACGTCGTCGTCGTGAACCGCACCGATGACCCGACGAAGACGCCGATGACCGCCGGCCGCGACCTGTGGTGGCACGAGTTGGCAGCCGAGTCTCGGCACGCTCTGGTTGAGCCAGAGGCGCTCGACTCTGAGCACCCGCTGTACATCCTCTACACCTCGGGCACCACGGGCAAGCCGAAGGGGATGCTGCACACCACTGCCGGCTACTTGCTCGGCACGATGGTCACATCCAAGTACGTCTTCGACCTGAAGGACGATGACGTCTACTTCTGCACAGCAGATATCGGCTGGGTGACGGGGCACAGCTACATCGTTTATGGGCCGATGGCGGCCGGCGCAACCTGCCTGATGTACGAGGGCAGCCCGGACTACCCCGACAAAGATCGGTTCTGGGACATCATCGAGAAGTACCGAGCGACGATCCTCTACACCGCGCCGACGGCCATTCGTAGCTTTATGCGCTGGGGCACCGAGTTCCCAGAGAAGCACGACCTGTCGAGCCTACGGCTGCTCGGTTCGGTTGGTGAGCCGATCAACCCCGAAGCCTGGATGTGGTACCGCGAGCACATTGGGGCCAACCGCACGCCGGTGGTCGATACGTGGTGGCAGACCGAGACCGGCCACATCCTGATCACGCCGCTGCCCGGCCTGACGACGACCAAGCCCGGCTCGGCGACCATCCCGTTTCCCAGCATCGAGGCTGACGTGGTGGACGAGCAGGGCAACAGCGTGCCGGTTGGCGGCGGCTATCTCGTTTTGAAGAAGCCGTGGCCGGGCATGGCCCGCACCATCTACGGCGACCCTGAGCGGTACAAGGCGCAGTACTGGAGCCGCTTTGACGGCTGGTACTTCACCGGCGACGGCGCGAAGCGCGACGAAGACGGCTACATCTGGCTGCTCGGGCGCGTCGACGACGTACTGAACGTGGCAGGGCATCGCATCGGCACGATGGAAGTCGAGAGCGCGTTGGTGTCGCATCCATCGGTGGCGGAAGCGGCCGTCGTCGGCGTGAGCCACGAGATCAAGGGACAGGCCATTGCGGCGTTCTGCACCTTGCGGGCCGGCTTCGAGCCGGGCGATGAGGCGGCTGCCGTCCTGAAGCGGCACGTTGCGGAGAAGATCGGGCCGATTGCCCGGCCGGACAAGATCTTTTTCACGGCGGAGCTACCGAAGACGCGCAGCGCCAAGATCATGCGTCGGCTGCTGCGTGACATTGGCGAGGGGCGCGTGGCCGGCGACACGACCACGCTGGCTGACCCGAGCGTGCTGGCCGAGATCCGCGCCCAGTACGAGGAGAAAGAAGGCTAGACGGACAGCGCCCGCCACTCGATGACGCCAATGTCATCCTGACCAAAGTGAGCTTGCGAACGGAGTGGAGGGACCTCAGGCCACTGACGATGGTGACGTGAGATCCCTCGATTTCGCTCGCAGGCTCGCTCCACTCGGGGTGACATGGTGTACCCGTCGTAGGAAACGGGGACGCTTGTAAGCGGCTAATCGTCGAGGGCGGCCAAAAGTTCGGCGGGCGTGACGGTTGCGACGCCGATCCGCCGCACCACCAGTCCGGCCGCCGCGTTCGCCAGCCCCGCCGCCGTCACCAGATCGGCACGGGCAGCCAGCCCCAGCGCCAGCACGGCGATCACCGTGTCACCGGCCCCGGTCACGTCCCAGACCTCCGTGGGGTTGGTCGGCGGCAGGTGGGTGTGGCCGCCGTCCGCTGCGATGACCGACATGCCGTCGCCACCCCTGGTGATGACGGCATGGTTGGCTCCCAGTTCGCGGACGAGCCGCGCTCCGGCTCCCTGGAAGTCGGCTTCATCGCGGAAGACGATGCCAAGTGCGGCTTCAGCGTCCGGCTGATTCGACTTCACCAGCGTAAATCCCTGGAAGTTGAGCAGATTGCCCTGCGAGTCTACGCAGGTCGGGATGCCGTGGGCCGTCGCCAATTGGACGATGGCGGCCAGGACGCGAGGCGAGACCACGCCGCCCCGGTAGTTCGAGACCAACACGGCATCGCAGGCTGGCAGCAGCGCCGCCACCTTCGCCAGGACCGCCGATTCCGTCTCGGACGAGAGGGCGGCGCGCGGCAGATCGTCGATCCGCGCCACCTGCTGCGGATGAGCCGAGGCATGCGTTGCCAAAATGCGCGTCTTGATGGCGGTTGTGCGATCAGCCGCCACGACCAGCCCGGCCGGATCGACGCCGGCCGTCGTCAGGAGGTCGCGCATGCGCTCACCGGACACGTCTCGCCCGACCACGCCGACCATGACCGGTGCCCCGCCAAGCGCCGCAACGTTCGCGGCCGGGTTCGCGGCGGCCCCGAGCCGCCAATCGCGTTCGATCAACTCCAGCACCGGCACCGGGGCTTCGCGGGAGAGTCGCGTCGCCTTGCCGATCAGGTACTCGTCCAACACCACGTCACCGACGACCAGGACGCGACGGCCGACGAACTGCCCGAGCAGTACCGAGGCGAGGTCGAGGTGTGACAGCATGGGTTCAAGCGCCGTCATCGGTTCGCCGACATCAGTTAGCGCGCCCGGCTGTAGGCGATGCCGGCCGCCAGCAGGACGCCGAGCGCATTCCAGATCGGCGCGGCCAGCGACGCCGCTCCGGCCGAGAACGCCAGGACCGGCGGCGCGCCCGCCAGCATCAACAGTCCCGCCCGTACAATGATTAGCCCGACTAAGACGGAGGCGGCGGCGATCACGCCGAGGGCGTTACCTTGCTTGCGCCGGACGCCGACTGACACGGCCTCCCCGACGACATAGCCGAGGCCTGCCATCAGCATGAAGCCGAAGATCCCCGCAAACGGCACGATGCCCTGCACCAGCGTCAGCAGCAGCGCCCCACCGATGCCAGCGCCCAGGCCCGCGCCAACCGCACGCACGTAGCCCATCGGCTTGATGTCGAACATGGGTGGGCGGCGCAGTTGGGCGCAGTTGCGGCAGCGCGAGCCGACGGGAGTCTGGATCAGGCAGCGCGGACAGATTGGCTTCTCGCACCGGCCACAGCGCAGGTACGTCTCAACGCTCGGGTCAATGGCGCACGGCCACGGTCCAGCCGGAGCCGTCACCGACTGCAACGTCGGCGTCAGAGGGCTGTCGGGGTCAGCTTGCTGTTCCGGGGCAGACGGTCGAATGGTTGTTCGGCGTTCCATGAGCATCATGCTCCGACGAGGGCCGGCGCAGTCGCTTGATGGCGGCCGGCGCACTCGGGTGTTCGGGCCAGCACCCGCCCGGCCGCCGCGATGACGGCTGACGGCTCGATGAGGTCAAGACAGGTCCGCGCTGCACAGCCCTCGGGCGTCCCAAGCGAGTGCTCGCGGTGGATACACGGCGTACAGGCCAGCGTCTCGCGGACGACAGCGTGCCGCGCAGCCGACAGCGGATATGGCCCCCAGGCCCGGTCATTTGTCGGGCCGTAGATGACGACGATGGGCGCGCCGCCCGCCACCGCTAGGTGCACCACGCCGCTCTCGTTGCCCACGAACAGGCGCACCCGCTCGAAGAGGGCCACCAGCGCCCCGAGGGTCGGAGCTGGCCCGACGATCTCCGCGCCGCCCGCCGCAACGGCCACCATCCGTGCCAGCATGCCCTCGTCTGGCCCTGGCCCTTGAATCAGAAATGGGCGGAGGCCCTGTTGGGCTACCAATGACCGCACCACCGCAGCAAAGCGCTCTGGCGGCCAACGTCGGGCTACGCTGAACGCGCCAGAGCCGGGGTGGACCGCCAGCAGCCCGGCGTCAGTCGGGGCAAGGCGTGCCACTTGCTCGCTGGCCCAGGCGCGGTCAGCCGGCGTGACCGGGATCTCGTAGTGCGGAGTCGGGTTGTGGCCGCCCAGCAGCGCGACAACGTCGAGCCAGTAGTCAACCTCATGCTTTGCGCCGAAGCCGTCATCGATCGCGCGGTCGGTCAGGAACCAGCCCCGCCCGTTGTCCAGCCCAACGATCCGCTTCGCCCCGCTCCCAAGGCAGAGGGCGGCGTACTTCGCCACACCGAATGGCGTCGTCAGGTGGTGGAGCAGCACCAGCGTGTCCCAGTGCGGCGTTCGCAGACATCGCGCCAGTTCGAGCGCCAGCGGCAGCGACGACCCAGCCCCGAGCGGACGGTCAAATATCGCCTTGTCGAAGGGGATGACCTCATTGACAAGGTCCGTGCCCTCAAGAACTGCCACGCACTTGGGCGTGACGAGCGCGCCGACATGCGCCCGCGGGTGGGCCAGCCGTAGCGCGCGAATCGCCGGCGTAGCCGTAATGACATCCCCCAGGTCGGCCAGCTTGACGATCAGGATGCGGTCCACGTCCCGATTCTACCACGGCTCCGGGACCGACCCTTGCGCGTTTCAGGTGTCCCTAACGTTGGTTGGCGGCGGCCCGAAGGACGGCCAGCGTCTCCCGGGCGGCGCGCTCCCAGGTAAAGCCGGCCGCGCGGATACGTCCACGTTCGCCGAGGCTACGGCGCAGGTCGGCGTCGTCCGCGAGGCGACCCAGGCCGGTGGCTATGGCCGACACGTCGCGCGGATCGACTAACAGGCCGGCGTCGCCCACCACCTCCGGCAGCGACGACGTGTTTGAAGAGAGGACCGGCGTGCTGCAGGCCATCGCTTCCAGGGCCGGCAGGCCGAAGCCTTCGTACAGGGACGGGAACGCCAGTCCGAGCGCGCCCGACAGCAGCGCCGGTAACTCGGCGTCTGACACGTACCCGAGCAGCCGCACCCGGTCACGCGCC
>JBBQBU010000080.1:0-15526 GCA_038318015.1 Chloroflexota bacterium
GGGGCCGCCGGGGCCGCCGGGGCCGCCGGGGCCGCCGGGGCCGCCGGGGCCGCCGGGGCCGCCGGGGCCGGTGAAGCCATCGCGCCAGGAGCCGGCATCGGCAGGATCGCCGCCAATCCACGGATCGGCTGCCCGCCGCCAATCGGCCCGACCTTCATTGCCGCGCCAGTGTTCAAGTCGATGGTGTACAGGTCGGTGGCGGTGCCGCCCGCCGTGTTCAGCGCCGCGAACGCCTTGTTACCGTCCGGCGCGATGTCGAAGCCGGCCACGTCGGTCACATCCACGCCCAGCTTGCCGATGGTGTTCAGCACGCCGTCATTCGGCGGGTCTTGCTTGGCGAGGATGTCCAGGTTCGAGTCGATAACGTACAGCGCGGTGGCGGTCGCGCCGGCCATGCTGTTGGTGTAGCCCGCCGCGACGACCATCGGATTGGCGCTGGCGTTGGCGTCGCCGGGCGCGTACTTGAGGGTGCCGTCAACGGTCGTTTCGGCGGTGTCTACGTTGATGCGGAGATTCTGGTCACCGTCGCTGACCACGCGCAGGCGGTCGGGCACTGGGTTGAAGTCCACGCCAAACGCCATGCCGGTCAGCGCCAGAGTGCCAGTGCCAGACTGCATCGCGGCCCCGGTCATCGGGTCGATGGTGTAGAGGCGGCCAGTGCTGCCCACCGCGTAAACCTTGCCGTTCGCCGGGCGCACGTCGATGCCGTGGAGCATCTCGCCAGACTGCAAGCCCGTGATCGCAACAGTCGAAGAGACGGTGCCGGGTGCCGTGCCGTTGAAGCGGATGAGTTGGTTGTTCGCGGTCAGTGCCATCATGTTCGGCTGGGCCTGTCCCTGGGCGACCGACGGCAAACTGACCGAGGCGAGCAAAGCGGCAGCGCCAATTGGCGCGGCAATTCGGGTGGCAAGTAACCGACTGAGTCGCGGCATAGAGACCTCCCGGTCCAGAACGGTGATACGGATGGCGGCACACGGTGACATCTTCGTGCCCGACCATGCCTACGGAGTCTGTGCGGCAGCTGGATTGGATCGCCGCGACGAGCTTCACGAATTGCCGGCAGCCCAACCGATCCAATCCGCGAAGGCAACTCGTCGCGTAGGGGTCAGTAGCCGCAGCGAGATCGCGACGGCAGCGCCGCGACATCATGCGTCATGTGTGTCGGAGCGGGACCGGCGGTCACGCTCCGATCACGATGCGCCTGTGCAGCGGCGCAGAAGAGGCAATGCTGTGGTAGCCTCGGCCCCTGTGATGAGCGATCCAAGCGCCGAACTGAGCGCGGCCACTTCCGCTGACGATGTCGGAACAGCCTCCGATGAGCTGCTGTTACTCGGCATCCGGATGCGGGACGAGACTGCCCTGGCGGCGCTCTACGACCGATACTCCAGTCTGGTGTTCACGTTGGCCCTGCGGATGCTGCAGGATGGCGCGCTCGCGGAAGAAGTGGTGCAGGATGTCTTTGTGCGGTGCTGGCACGGCCTGGAGCAGTACGACCGCGCTCGCGGGACGCTGCCCGGCTGGCTGCTCGGCATTACGCGGAATCGGGCCATCGACGTGCTGCGCGGGCGGCAGCATCAGGCCCGCCTGCGTGAGCGCACGCCACTGATAGACAGCGGGCCAACGGAACCGAGCACGCCGGATCGCGGCGAGGAGGTCGCCCTGCGTGCGACAGTCGTTCAAGCACTTGCCGAGCTTTCGCCACCGCAACGCGAGGCCATCGAGCTTGCGTACTACGGCGGCCTGACCCAGTCCGAGGTAGCCGCACAGTTGTCGCAACCGCTTGGCACCGTCAAGACCCGCATTCGCGACGGCCTGCGTCGCCTGCGGCGGGTGCTGGCACCAACCATCGACGGCCACATGGCCGGGGCCGGCGGGGCATCATGAACGACTCGCTGCACGACCAGTTCCACGACGAGCCGCTCCACGACTGGCTCGAAGCGTACGTGCTCGGCGCGCTCGACCCGGACGACCGGGCGCGCTTCGAGGAGCACCTGCCGGACTGCGACCTGTGCCGGGCAGACCTGTCGGCGCACATCCGCATGGTGGACCTGCTGACCTACAGCCTGCCGCCCGAACGACCGCCCGCCGGTGCGCGCGAGCGGGTGCTGCTCCGCATCCACGCCGAGCGCGACGGCCCGCCGGCTTCACCACGCGTGCCGCCCGCCGGTGCGTTGGCTGCCGCGCTGGAACCGGTGCCCACAACTCAGGTACGGCCGCCCGCCCGCCCGGCACGGGTCATGCTGTCGTCACTCCTGTGGGCGGCGGCGCTGGCAGTGATGCTCGGCATTGGGGCATTGGTCGGCGGCTGGGGCATCACCGGGCCGCACGCCTCGCCAGATGTCGAGCTTCTGGCGCGCCTGCCGGGTGGCAGCATCTTGCCGCTGGTCGGTACCGGTGCCCCGACAGCCAGCGCGCGCCTCTTCGTGGTGAGCAGCGGCAGTCGCGCCGAATTGGTGGTTGATGCGTTGCCGGCGCTGCCCGCTGGCCGCATCTATCAACTCTGGTTCGCCGAGCCGGGACAGCCGATCCGCACCGGCGGCGTCTTCAACGTCAACTCGCAGGGCGACGGCCTGACTCGCGTGACGATCCCGGCCCCGTTGGAGCGCGTCACCGCCGTAGCCGTCACGCAGGAGCCGGCCCCTGGCAGCCCCGGCCCGACCGGCATCCACCTGCTGGACTGGACCCCGGCCGGCCCGCCCGTTTCCAAGTAGACCGGGCTGCTACCGCGTGCCCCGCCCGGCCCGGCGCATCCACGGGTCGAACGCTTCGAGCAGCGCGTCGCCGACGATGTTGCAGGCCAGGACCGTCAGGGCCAGCGCGCCAGCCGGCCCGAGAATCAGGTGGGGCTGACCGCCGCGCGCCGCGTTGGAGCCAGCCAGGATCATCGCGCCCCAGCTTGGCATCGGCGGCTGCACGCCAATGCCAATGAACGACAGCGCCGCCTCGATCAGGATGACGCGCGGGATGCCGAGCGTCGCGGCCACAACGATGGCCGGCAGCGCGTTCGGCAGCAGGTGGCGCAGGATGATCCGCCCCTGCGATGCCCCAGACGCTCGCGCGGCCTCGATGAACTCGCGCTCCTTCAGTGACAGCACCTGCCCGCGCACCAGCCGCGCCACCGTCAACCATGAGACGACGGCCAGCGACAGGAAGATACCGAGCATCCCCGCCATCGCCGCGTCGAGGCTGGCGAGCAGCGCCAGCGGCCCGCCCAGGTCGGCCCGCAGCGCCGCCCGCAACGACGTGACCACGATGATGATGAGCAGCAGATCGGGGAAGCTGTACAACACCTCCACCGTCCGCGAGAGCAGGCTGTCAACCCAACCGCCGAAGTAGCCGGCCGCCGCGCCAATAGGGACGCCGATCAGCAGAATGACCACCTGCGCGACGACAGCCACGGCCAGCGAGATGCGCCCGCCGTAGATCAACCGGCTGAGCATGTCGCGGCCCAGTTCGTCGGTGCCGAGCCAGTTGGCGGCGCTCGGGCCGCGCCGAGCCAGTGCCACATTCTGCGCGGTGTACGAGTACGGCGCGATCAGGTCGGCCAGCAACGCCGTCAGCAACAGCAGGGCCAGCACCGCCAGCCCGAACAACGCCAGCTTGCTGCGCCGCAACTCGCGCCACGCCAGCAGCCACGGTCCGGCCGCCCGCTGGGCCGGCCCGTCCACGCGACTGGCCACGGCGTCAGCAACGGTCAGATTCGCCACCCCTCACCCCCCGGCCCCCTCTCCCACAAGTGGGAGAGGGGGAGCCGACAAGGATGTACCTCTCGCGTGCGCCCCGCCTCGGGAGAGGTTATCCATAGCGGATGCGCGGGTCAAGGTAGGCGTAGGTGGCATCGACGACCAGGTTCACCAGGGCGACGACCGTCGTCATCAGCAGGGTCACGCCCATCAGTACCGGGTAGTCGCGGCCAGTCACGCTTGTCACGAAGTACCGCCCGATGCCGGGGATGGCAAAGACCGTCTCGACGTAGAACGACCCAACCAGCACCTCGGCCAGCAGGATGCCGCCGATGGTGACGACGGGAATCAGGGCGTTGCGGAGCGCGTGGCGGCGCACCACAAGCGCCTCGGCCAGCCCCTTCGAGCGGGCGGTTCGCACGTAATCGGCTCGGAGCGCCTCCACCAGAGACGCGCGCGTGGCGCGGGCCAGCAGCGCCATTGGGAACAGGCTCAGGGTGACGGCGGGCAGGATGTGGTGTCGCCAACTGTCGATGCCGCCGGGCGGCAGCCACGCAAGACTGAGCGCAAAAATCCAGATCAGGATCGGCCCGACGACGAACGAGGGCACCGACACGCCGAACACTGCGACGAGCATGCTCAGGCGGTCCACCCATGAGCCGTTGTGGACGGCCGCCAACACCCCGAGCGGAACGCCCAGACCGACCGCCAGCAGCATCGCCAGCACGCCGATCCGCGCCGAGACGGGGAAGAGGTCGCGAATAATGTCGCCGACGCTGCGCGACAGGTTGGTGTACGACGGCCCAAAATCGAAGCGCGTGAGGATGCCGCCGAGGTAGTCGGTGTACTGCACCCACAGCGGCCGGTCCAGGCCGTACTTGCGGTTCATCTGCTCCATCGCCGGCCGGGGGATCGGCTTTACACGATCCCCCGGCCCGCCCGGCGTCAGGTGATAGAGCGTGAAGGTCAGCGTATAGACGGTCAGCCAGACTGGCAGCAGGATTAGGACGCGGCGTATCAGGTAGCGAGCCATCGAGAGGTGTGCCTGCTCCGCAGAGTCTGGGGCTGTCTAGCGCGAGTCGAGGGACATGGTACGCAGCGGCGTGATGCCCAGCACCCGCGAGGGTATGTACCCTCGCACGTACGGCTTCACCAGGGATCGCACGTCGTAGTGGAAGACAGGAATGTGCGGGTACTCCTGGGCCATGATCGCCTCAGCCTGCCCGTAGATGCTGGCGCGGCGTGTGGCATCCTGCTCGCTCGCGCCCTGGCGCACCAGCGCGTCGAAACTGGTGTTCTTCCAGGCTCCGTTGAACGAGGTTGGGTCGCTCGACGACTCCCAGAGCAGGTTGTACCAGTTGTTCGGATCCTCGTAGTCCGAGAACCAGGACGCACGGTACAGGTCGCCGCGCGTGTTCCACTCCTCGCCGCGCCGCCACGGCAGGAAGACTCGGCGCTCCATAGACTCAAGCCGCACGTTGATGCCGAGCGTCTCTTTCCAGCGCGCTTGCAGATACTCCGCAAGAATGCGTAGCTCGGCGCTACTGTTGAACGTGTAGGTGATCTCCGGGAAGCCAGCCCCATTCGGGTAGCCAGCGTCGGCCATCAACTGCTGGGCCATCGCCACGTTGTCGCGCGGCCACACGTTCGTCTGCCGCCCAACGATACCCTCTGGTTGGATACCGTAGGCCGGCTCACCCGCGCGCTTCAGCACGGCGTCCAGGATCAGCGTGCGGTCGAGCGCCAGCCCGAGAGCCTGCCGAACGCGCGGATCCTGGAGGTGCGGCCGGCGGTGGTTGACGATGATGAGTTCGGTGGACGACTGCTTGATCGACCGGATCTGCCCGCTCAGGACCGGATCGGCAAGTATGCGGTCGATCTGCGAGGGCGGCAACTCAGAGGGGACTCCCGCGCCGGTGGTGTCGATCTCGCCGGCCTCGTAGGCGGCCAACATCTGCTCGCTGCCCTCGGATGGGAACAGGTGGAACGTCGCGCGGGCAATCGATGGGGGCGGCCCGCCGTACGACGGATTGCGGTCAAGCACGATCCGTGAGTCGTGCTCCCAGGCTGTCAGCATGTACGGCCCGTTGGTCACGATGGTGCCCGCATCAGTCCAGTTGTCGCCGTTTGCCTCAAGGATGTCCTGGCGCAACGGGTACAGCGTCCAGGTTGAGGCGAGGCTCAGGAAGTAGGCGGCCGGCTGCTCTAGGGTCACCACCAGCGTGCGGTCATCAACGGCCTGCACGCCCAACTGGTCAGAGGTCAGTTCGCCATCGTTGATCGCCTGGGCGTTCTTCACCGGGAACAGCGCGTTGGCGTACGGCGACGCCGTGGCCGGATCGACGTTGCGCCGCCAGGCGTAGGCGTAGTCGCTGGCCGTGACCGGCCGCCCGTCGGTCCAGGTGCGGCCCGCCCGCAGCTTGAACGTGTAGGTGATGCCGTCTGGCGAGATCGACCAGGACTCGGCACCCAGGCCGCTGACGCCGCCCGATTGTTCAAGGAACACCAGCCCGTCAAAGAGCTGGTGGACCACCTCGATTGCCGCACCATCCTCGGCAAGTCCGGGGTCAAGCGTGGGCGGTTCAGAGAGCGGCAGGTGAACCTCAGAGCCACCCGCTTGCTGGGCCGCCCGGCCGAGCCGGTCCGGCGCAGTCACCGACGCGGCAGCTGGAACTGGAGCAAGCCCGGCCGTCGCGAGCAGGCCGACGAGCAGGAGCAGTGCGAAGCGGGCAAAGGCCGTATGCCGACGCATGAAAAATCCCTCCGACGTACCGAGACGGACTATCGACACCGCGATTGCCGGCTGCCGAGAGTCAAAAACTAGCCCCGACATCCATCAGGGCGGCGCGCGACTATCCCATGCCGCGAAAATCGCTGTCAAGCGCACCATAGATTGCCCGGTATTGCGAAAGATGGGCACCGTTCGCAGACACGTCCGGTATCATTGAGGGGAACAGGCATCGAGAGTCCGCGACGACCCGCCGGTGGACCTGTGGCGGTGTCGGTCGGGTGGCGGGAAGCAGCGGGACGGGGACGCGCGGCTGAACGTCGCGCATGGACGCGTGGATAGATGGACGCGGGGAGTACGGCAGACAGCGCCTGCCGGCCGCTCGGCCGGCGTACCGCTGGTGCGCCACCTGGCCGGCGCGGGTGGGGAAGCGCGCGCCCATCGGTGCTGCCCGGCCTTCGTTGCCGAACGCTGGTCGCTGTTCTCAGTCTGCTCTCGGTCCTGACGACTGGCGTGGCCCAGACACAGGCACAGGCGCAGTTCGCCGTCTGGCGCAGCGCCCAATTCGCCCTGTCCCTTTCCTATCCGACCACCTGGACGATTGTAGAAGAGCGCTCAGATCCGGAGCGCGGCGATGTCCTCATCCTCGGCAATGAAACCTCGGCTCTGCTGGTCGGTTTGTTGCATGACACGCGCACACCGCGCCAAATGTCTGACGACCTGATTCTGTCCCAGAAGGAACAGACGCCCGACCTCGCCGTGGTGCAGTCCGAGACGACGGCCGCCGGCTCGATACTGATGTTCTTGCAGTACACGGTCCACGCGGGGACAGACGCGGCCATACTCGTCGATGAGAAGGCACTCGTGGGCACACTCCAGCCAGGGTCGTCAACCATTACGCTGCGGGGCATGGTGCCCGACCGCGCCAATGTCGAAGAGGAATTTGAACAGTTGGAGAGCATCATCGGAACGCTCGGCCCGGACGCGTGAGCGCCAGCATGTTCGGCGTCCTGGCCGCCGCTGCGATCACTTTCGCGCAGAAAGAATCCATGACAACGTCTGAAATCGCAGTATCTCTGGCGCACTCTTGCCGACTGGAGATATCGTTCACTCGTGGCAGCAACTTCGTGACCGCACATGTGAAAGAATGCCCTGAGCTGACCGGCCAGCCGATCAGACGTGGCTTCGGAGCCGCGACATGGTAGGACGCATCATCAAGCGCATACTGCACCGCCTTCTCCGAAGCGTGTTCATGCACCCGATTCGCTTTTTGATTGTGCTCGCCGCGCTGCTGGCCGGGTTCGCGTTGGTCATCGTGCAGGCCGGGATGCCGACACTGGCGATGTCGCTGCCGAATACGTCCGCCCTGAAGATTGGCAGCAGCAGCAGCGGCAGCGCGCCGTCAGCCACCGAGAACTACATGCGCGGCACTGAAACGTTCAATGCGGAACTCGTTTGGAACGCCCTGAGCGAAGATGCCCAGGGGCGCTACCGGAGCCGGGGCGGCAGCATGCAGGCGCTCCAGGGTCAGATGGATCAGGCAAAACAGGCCGGCGCGCAGTTGGAGAACGTCACCTACATTGGTGGGCAGGGCTTCCCCGACGGCACCAGCATGCACTTCTATACCGTGCTGACCCGTGGTCCGCAGTCGCAGCAGGCTGGCATTGAGCCTGTCCCGTACGTGTTCACGCTGGACCCCTCCGGCAAGATCGTCCGCGTCCAGTAAGGAGGCCTCGTTTTATGGCAGCTCGCGCGACCTCGCCCTTCGTGGAGAAGGAGTACGACGAGCTCGATCGTAAGATCGATGGCTTCCTCGGCAAGCTCGGCACGGTGTTCCGGATGCTGGTCATGCTGGCCGCGTTCGCTGGACTCACCTACTTTGTCCTGATGCCCAATTTGGACACGGTGGTCCCAATACTCGGCTTCATTCTGACCCTGCTGTTCCAGTTGTTGTTCGTCGCCTTCCTGATGATCTTCCAGTTTGTTGCGATGTTCTGGTTCCTGGGACGCACCCGGATTTACTGGATCATGCCGGGCGAGACCGGCGTCGGCTTCAGTGACTACAAGGGCAATCCTGAGATAATTCAACTTGCCGAGCGCGTCGTGACGCTGCTGCGCGGGGTCAAGGGCTTCAAGGAGATGGGCGGACAGGTCCACCGGGGCATGCTGCTGTGCGGCCCGCCAGGAACTGGCAAGTCGTACCTTGCACAGTGCATCGCGTCAGAGGCCGGTGTTCCGTTCGCGTACGTCTCCGCTTCGAGCTTCACCAGCATGTTCATGGGCATCGGCAACGTCAAGGTGATGATGATCTACGGCAAGGCCCGGAAGATGGCGAAGAAGTACGGTGCCTGCATCATCTTTATGGATGAGATCGACGCCATCGGCATGAGGCGGGCCGGCCAAGCCGGCGGCATGGGCATGGGCATGGGCGGCATGATGGGCATGGGCGGCGGCTCGGGCCTCCTCAACGAGCTGCTGATGCAGATGGACCCGCCGCCGACTGACCAGGGCTGGAGGGTCCGGACGCTCCGCAAGATGGGCCTCCGTACCAAGAAGGCAGAATTGCCGGCCGTCTTCACGATGGGCGCGACCAACCTGGCCGAGACGCTTGACCCCGCGCTGTTGCGGCCGGGCCGCTTCGACTGGAAGATCACGGTTGAGCGCCCGAGCTATGAAGGCCGCATTGAGGTGCTAGAATATTACCTCGCGAAGGTGAAGTGCGAGCCGGGCCTGCCGATTGAGCGCGTTGCCACCGAGATGATTACGCCCGAGGGTCACGGCTACACCCCCGTTGAGGTCAAGTTTGTTGTCAACGAGGCCGTCGTCCACGCGCACTTTGCCGGGCGCGAGACGATCAACTACATGGACCTTCGCCACGCGATGGAGACCCGCGAGTACGGCTTGCGCCAGCGGATCTCTGGGCGGACCATCGAAGACAAGCGGCGGGTCGCCTACCACGAGGCCGGCCATGCCATCGCGATGTTGCGGCTGTACACCCGGCGACGGCTGGATCGGCTGACGCTGATGCAGTACGGCGAGCTACGCGGTGCTGAGGGTGTCGCCTTCGACAAGGCGAAGGAAGAGATCCATATCACCACCAAGGAAGAGCTCCTGGTGGACATCCAGATCTACCTCGCCAGCAAGGCAGCGGAGATCGTGTTCCTGGGCACCGAGACCACCGGCATGGGCGGCGACCTCCCGGGTGCCAGCCGCATGGCGATCCAGTATGTACGCTGCGGCATGGGCGGCCAACTGTTCACGCTCTGGGGAGAGACGCCCACCCAGCACGAGCGCGAGCAAGCCGAGCGCGTGATGCAGCAACAGTTCCAGGCCGCTCGCCGGCTGGTGGACGAGAACCGACCGCAGGTGCACGCCATCGTCCAGGCGCTGATGGAAAAGGAAGAACTGCTCGGAGAAGAAGTCGAAGAGATCGTGGCACTCATCGACCGGGAAGTTGGGCGAACGACCGGCCGCGTCGTCGATCTGCCGACGCCGGTGCCTGCCGCACTGCCTGCCCCCGAGCAGGCAGTCGCAGCCGTTCGTTACGCCGGTGCCCGGCGACCATCCGAGGAGCGCGGAGACCACGGCGTCGCGCACCGCGAATCCACGGCCACGCCACTCCCGCCAGCATCCTCCGAGGCTGACCCGCGCACGTAGTGCCAGCGGGCCGAGCCTCCGGCACCCATTGATGCCATGACACACTGATCCGCACTGACGAGCCTGTACGGTGGCACTGAACCGCCTTGCAGGCTCGTTAGACGGCCTGGCCCCGGCGGCCGGGGCCAGGCCGCCGGGGCCAGAACACCCCGATATCAGGAGGAACCCATGCCGCAGACGACCATCGCGCCCGACGCGCACAGCGCCCTCATCATCGTGGATGTGCAGAACGACTTCTGCCCCGGTGGTTCGCTGGCCGTCACCGACGGCGACCGGGTGGTGCCGGTCCTGAATCAGTTGGTGCAGGAGTTCAGCGCTGCCGGACGGCTGATCGTAGCCGGGCGAGACTGGCACCCCCGCAAGACCACACACTTCAAGGAGTTTGGCGGCATCTGGCCGGTGCACTGCGTTCAGGGCACGCCCGGCGCGGAGTACCACCCAGACCTTGTGCTGACGCCAGATACGGTTCACGTCGTCAAGGGCACCGGGGCTACCGAAGACGCCTACTCAGAATTCGAGGGGCACGACCAGACCGGACGGCCCCTTGCCCAACTCCTCGAAGACCGGGGCGTCCGGACGCTCCTGGTCGGCGGCCTCGCGACCGATTACTGCGTGAAGCACACGGTCCTGGACGGACTGAAGGCCGGCTTTCAGGTCGTGTTGCTGACAGACGCCTCGCGCGGGGTCAACGTCCAGCCCGGCGACACCGATCGCGCGGTGGCCGAGATGGCGGCAGCGGGGGCCAACATCCAGTAGCTGCGGCCAGGGACGGGCCGGGCCTGGCGTGTACTATGCGGTTACCAGTTTGCATAAGGTACGTGAACATGACATTCCCGACCAAGCTCCCGAGCGAAATCGAGTTCGACGACGGTGAGCTTGAAGTCGAACTCCAGGATGACGACGACAACGATTGAGACGGGCACCGACACGTGACGCTTGCACGCGTCAAGGCGCGCAACGTCGTGGGCAGTTGGCTATGGACGGCTGTCGGCCGGCACCTGGACGGGTGCGGGCCCTGCTCGTGATGGCATCGACGGGGCAGACGGACGCGCCAGGGTATCCGTTCGTGGATCAAGGTCAAGCACGCCGAGCTGCGGCACAGTGATGCGTACCCGCACGTCCTGGACATCCTCCAGCAGGAACGGCGCGAGCGACGCGACCATTAGTCCGGCACCGTCAAGATCAAACTCACGGTGCCGAACGATTGAACCGCTGAGGCCAATAGCGCCACGCACGTTCTCCAAGACCTCGGCGTCAACCGCCGCGTCGGCAAACGCCTGGACGCCCGGCACGTCGAACGGCACGAGCGCCGCGCCACCGACTGCTGGCCTAGCCATGGCCGTGCCAGCCGCCTGATACGACGGCAACGCCGGCTGGCTTCCCACCGACTGCGCCTGCGCTGCGGCCGGCTGGATCGGTGCCGGCAGCAGCAGAAGCGCCAGCAAGAGCGCGACAGCGGACCTCGGACAGGGCAACCTCGACGGGCGGCAAGCTTCGTGCGGCGGCAGAGGATGGTGCTTCACGGTTGCTCCCTGATGCGGCGTGGACCTGTTACCACAGGCGCACCACGACGCGCGGCCCGAAGATAGTACCGCCTGACGCCGCGACGCGCCCGCGCCGTCAACTGCGGCTGTTCGCTTCCCAAAGCATGGCTCTCAAAGCCGGCCGAATGCTGCTCGCCCGTCGCCTGTGTCATTGAGATAGCTGGTCGCTTGCGTGCTATGCCTAATGCAGCTACCCTAACGCCGTGCTCGCGACGGCGTGTAGACCGTGGGCCGGCGAAAGTGGAACCGATGACAGCGCACGTAGACGGCCCCACCGCTCATCAACAACGTACGATGCAGGATCGACGGGCAACCCGGCGTGAAACGAGCCAGAGCGGCTGGCGTCACACCGGTGGCTGGAAGATGATCGCTCGCGCCCTCGCCGTCTGTCTCGTCGTGGCACTGGCGGCGTCGACAACGGCGGTCCTGACGTGGCAGCCGACGCCCGCGCGGGCCGAAACGGCCGTCGCGACAGCCATCACCATGCCGTCCAACCCGACGCTCGTAGCTGTCAACCCGACGACCAATCGGGTCTACGTCGGTGTTGGGCCAGGGCCAACCGTGACCGGCGTCAACGGGAACACCAATACCATTTCCGGCGCGTCGCCCGCGTTCAGCGCAAGCTTGACAGCGCTGGCCGTCAACCCCGTCACCAATCGCGTCTACGTCGCGTCCGTGGCCGCACAGATCCTCATTCACGTGCTTGACGGCGACGATCTCCACATCATCACCTCGGTCAATGTCGGGAGTTCCGTCGTCGGGTCGATGGCCGTCAACTCCGTGACGAACCGGGTCTACTACACCCGTGACGGCGCGACATCTATTGAATGGCTCGACGGCGCAACGAATCTGGTGTCGGGATCACCCATCCCCGTTGGGACGAACCCGGTCGATATCGCCATCAACGAGGCAACCAATCGGGTGTACGTCTCGAACATTTCGTCAAACAATGTCACGGTTATCAGCGGGGCTACGAACACCGTCTTGGACACGGTGCCACTCTTTGATTCCGGTGGCGTCATCGCCGTCAATCCCGTCACCAATCTGATCTATGTCGCTCGCACGACGACGAACGACTTCATCATCATCGACGGCGCTACCAATCTCCCGGCGTCATTCTCGCCACCGTACCTGTCTCAGGCCGTGAGTTTGGCGATCAATCCGGCGACCAACCGGGTGTATCTCGGCGCGACGGATGTGGATGCGGTCCTGGTACTCGATGGCGGCTCGAATGGCTACTTCGGGACGCTGGGGGAGTCGGGCATTCCGACCAGCGATGCACCCAACAGCATCGCCGTCAATCCGCTGACGAACCGCGTCTATGCCACGATTGCCGGCAGCAGCGCACTCCACGTCTTCGGCATCCCGTTCAGCACGCCGAACCCAACGGTCACAGCCGGCACCACCATCCCCGTCAGTTGGTCTGCCCTGTTTGGTCCGACCGGCGGCGACTATGTGGGCATCTTCGAGACGAGCGCCGCCAACAACGCGCCGATCATTCATCGCTTCACCAGCGACTCAGCCAGTCCTGGCGGCGGCGGGCTGAAGAACGGCACGGTCAACTTGCCACTTCCGGCCAGTGTTGCCGCCGGCAACTACGAGTTGCGGCTGATCTCCGGGCGCAACGGTGGGCTGTATGCGCGGATACCGCTGGCAGTGCGCGGCGTGCCGGTCGCAGGCAACGACGCGTACACCGTGAACAGCTTGGCGACCCTGACGGTCGCTGCACCCGGCGTCCTGGCGAACGACACAGATACCGACACGCCACAGGGCAACCTCCAGTCCAGCATCGTCACGCAGCCGACGCACGGCACGCTGTCGCTGCAAGCGAACGGCTCATTCACCTACACCCCGCATCCGTCATTCTCAGGCACGGATCGCTTCACCTACCGCACAAACGACGGGGCGAACTTTTCCGCGCCGGCCACCGTGACCATCGACGTGGCGAAAGTCTCGTGCGGACCGCGCCCGAGCGTCAAGATCACGCCCTCAATCGGCGGCGGCCCGGGCTTGCTGGTGGCGGTGCGCGCGACCGAGGTGGACGGCCCGACCCAGAACGTGCTGTCCTCGCTGAACTTCACCGCCTTTGACAACGCGCGCGTGGTCTACAACGGCCAGACCCGCGCCACGCCGTTCGTGCTGACCGCCCCGACCAACGCTGCCGAAGTCAGCTTCCGGGTGGAGCGGGTCACGCCGGGGGTCGCGAGCATGGTCACGTACACCGTCAACGATCAGTGCGGCAACTGGCCGACGTTTGTCGGGGGCGGCACGGCAGCAGGCTTCTGAGACGGCCGGTCTGGCGACAACAATCGCGTCGCCAGACCGGCGCGCGGGGCCACGTCTGCGTGCCTGGGCTACAGCCCGACCGTCACCAGTTCCCACGCCTCGACATCCACGAGGCCGCGGTCGGTCAGTTTCAGCGCCGGGATGACGGACAGCGCCATGAACGACAGCACCATGAACGGTCGCCAGATGCTGCAACCGAGCGCGCTAGCCGCCTCCTCGACGGCTTCCAGGTGCTCCGCGACCTCGTCAAACGGTAAGTCCGACATCAGGCCGCCGATGGGCAGCGGCAGCCGTGCCAGCACCTGACCATCGCGGACGACGGCCAGCCCGCCGCGCTGCTCCACCACGGCCTGTACGGCCGCCAGCATGTCGGCGTCGTTCGCCCCGACGACGCCGATGTTGTGCGCATCGTGGGCCACCGACGACGCCAGCGCGCCGGCCTTCATACCGAACCCTTTGACCAGCCCGACGCCGACATCGCCGGTCGCCTTATGGCGCTCGACTACAGCGAACTTCAGGATATCGCGGGCCGGATCGGCCACGATCAGGCCGTCCACAACGGTCGGCGTTTCGACAAGATGCTGGGTGATGATCTGGTGCGGCACCACGCCGATCACGCGGCTGCGGGTGCCCGTCGCTGGAATCCGCAAGTTCTCCGCTGTCAGGGGCCCGATGTGTACCGTGTCCAGCGCCGACGAGTAGTCGAACGGCGGCGGGCGGAAGGCGGGCACACCGTTCTGCGCGACGATGCGGCCATCCTTGAACACGAGCCGCGCTCGCAAATCGTGAAGGTCGTCGGCCACAATCAGGTCAGCGCGGTAGCCCGGCATGATCGCACCGACGTGCGGCAGTCGGAACCGCTCGGCCGGGTTGATGGTCGCCATCGCAATAGCCGAGATCGGGTCCAGGCCTTCAGAGATCGCCAGCCGGACGGCGTGATCCAGGTGTCCCTGGTCGCGCAGGTCGTTCGGCGCGCGGTCGTCAGTCACGAGCAGCGCGCGGCGTGCCCGCAGCCGTCGCACCACCGGCAGCAACTCGCGCAAGTTGTGTTCTGTAGAGCCTTCGCGCACCATCAGCCACAGGCCCAGGCGCAGTTTCTCCTCGGCCTCTTCGGCGCGCGTCGTCTCGTGGTCGCTCTCGATGCCAGCAGCGATATAGGCGCACAGGTCTTTGCCGGTCACGCCCGGCGCGTGCCCGTCGATGGGAACACCGCGCTGCAACCCAAGCTCGGCCTTCGCCAGCACAGCCGGGTCCACGTTGAGGACGCCGGGGAAGTTCATGAGTTCCGCGATGCCGACCACGCGCGGCTCGTCGAGCAGCGACGCCATATCGTCGGCGGTAAGCACGTGACCGCCGTTCTCCATCTCGGAGGCCGGCACGCACGACGGCACGTTGATGTAGAAGTTGAGCGGCAGGCCGTCCGTGGCCGCCAGCAACATCCGGATGCCCGGCGCGCCCAGCACGTTCCCAATCTCGTGCGGATCCACTACCACGCCGGTCGTGCCGTGCGGCACCACCGCCCGCGCAAACTCGCCGGCCGAGAGCATGGTGCTTTCGACGTGCAGGTGGCCGTCGATCAGGCCGGGGAGCACGTGCGCGCCGGCCAGGTCCAGCTCGTTTGGCCCCAG
>JBBQBU010000081.1:0-15461 GCA_038318015.1 Chloroflexota bacterium
TCGTGCTGTCTCTCCAACTCGGCGGCCAGCTCGCGCAGGTGCTGCTGGGTGAGGCCGAGCAATAAGGCTCGACGGATCGTGTCGCCGACCGGCGGCTCAAGGGCCGCACCCCAGAACCACGCCCGGAAGCGCTCGTCGAACAAGACGTCCTGTTCGATCGCGTCGAGTGTCGCCAATCCCGGCGGGAGCCCGGCCTCAAGCGGATAGGAGCGAAGCAGGCCTCCGGCGAAGGCATGGATCGTCTGGATCGCCGCCAGGTCGATCTCCTCGATAGCCGTCAGGCAGCGCCGCCGTTCGTCGTTCGTCAGTTCGACGTTGGCCGCTGCCTTCTCGAGTCCTTCACGCACGCGATCTCTAAGCTCGGCCGCAGCAGCCTCGGTGAAGGTGATGGCCGCAAGCTCCTCCATCGTCACCCGACCGGCCGCCACCAGCATCACCATCCGCCCGACCAGCACGGTCGTCTTGCCCGTTCCGGCGCCGGCCTCGACGAAGAAGGTCTGGTCGAGATCCGTGAGCAGACGCTCGCGATCGGCGCTGTCGATCGTCATACCAGCGGTGGCCCGTCGAGTGGCGCCGGCCCATCGAGTGGTTGCAGCTCGCCCTGCTTACGCTCCCAGGTCTCGTCGCGGGAAACCGCGCAGACGCGGTCGTACTCGCAGTAGCCACAGTTCTCGAAGCTGCCCCGATCCCGAGTACCGGGCACGGGCAGGAACGTCCCGGCGCCGACGCCATCGGCCACCCACTGCAGGACCTGCCCCAGTCGCTGGTCGAGCGACGGGCCAGCAGCGACCGACAGTCGCTTGAAGCCACCTCGAGCCGTGACGAAACGAAACTCGGCCGAGACCTCCCACGGTTCGCTCTCGTCCAACCGGTTCTGAAGGGCCTGCGCGTAGACGGCGAGCTGGACGTGGCGACCGCCCCAGAGTGGATCATTCTGACTTTCGGCGTACGAACCGACGCCACCGGTCTTGTAGTCGATGATCGTCGCCCTGGGCGACGATCCTCTGACGACGTCGATCCGGTCGATGACACCGCCAAACGACACGCTCCGGCCATCAGTGAGAGGCATCGTCACGGCCGGCCACGACGCGGGCACCTCTGCGCGGCCGAACTGCTGCTCGAAGCGGGCCGGGACCAGTCCGTCAGCGTCGCGCCACGCCTGGTCCTTTTCGAGCAGCTCGTGGAGATCGACGACGATCGCCGCACGCGCATTCTCCCAGGCCAGCGGGTGCCCGGTCCCGCCCCGCTGCTCGAGCGCGGCAAACACCTCGGATGCGATCTCCTCCAGACGCTCGTGGTCGGCGGCCGTGATGCGATCCCCATGTCGGAGACGGCCCGCTTCGAACAGCATCCGAAAGAAACGCTCGAGAATGTCGTGGACGAGGCTCCCTCGATCGACCGCCGTGATGGTCCACTCGTCCTCCGGGCGTCGGGTGGCCCCGACTCGCAACACGTCCTGGAGGAAGTACTGGAAGTGGCAGGTTGCCCAGCGTTCGATACTGGTTGCTGACACCGTGCCGGTCTCGAAGGCGCGGACCATCAGCGCGGAATTGCCGACCAGCTCACTCAGATTGCCATCGTAGGCCGTGAATGCCCGTGACCGCCGCGCTCGGGATGCCCGCAGCGCAGCGCCAAGTGGGAGCTCGCTCCGTTGCGCCAGGGGATGTCGCGTGAGGTCGCCGTTCTGAGCGCGCCAGCCCACCACGCTCGCCAGCCGCGCATCAGCCAGGTCGGCAGCCGGCAACCCCTCGGCCCACACCCGCATCACACCGTCCTGGGTGGAAGCCACCCGCGTGAGCCACGGCCGTCCGACCGCGAGCAGGACCGGCAGGTTGGACGCGTAGACGGTTCGACCCTCGCGTTGTGATACTTGCTCCAGGAGCCAGGGCGAGGGGTAGGTCGCCCGAGAAGCACCATCGGATCGGGCGTAGCTGAGGGTCACATGGCCGCCATCAGCCGCTGCGAGCGCGCCCAGGAACCCACGCCGGTCCACCTCGCGCACCCGCTCGCGCCGCGCCAAAGGATCATCTCGCCCGAGTGCTGCGGCCAGCGGGTCGGACGGTGGCTGAGACGGGAACGCGCCCTCCGTCATCCCCAGGATGTACACCCGCTGGTAGGCTGCTCCCAGCACCGCCCCGACTGGCCCGACGACGACGCCTCGTCCCGGATTGCCCTCGGGCAGTCGTCGTGATGCAAGGATGCTCGTCAGGGCGTTCCTGAACGTCCTCAGCGTCGTGCCAGGCTCGAACGCCGTGGCTTCTCGCAGGCTCTCCAGTGCCGCGTCAACTGCCTCTGATGCTGCTCGTTCTCCTGGTGGCCACGACGTGCCCACGGGCACATACCGGTTCCGCAGATCGGTCGCCCAGTCCACGAACTGGTCCCAGCTTGAGCCATCGTCGGGCGGACGGAGATCACCGCTCAGCTGCGCGACCGCCCGTGCGATCCTGGTGGCGGCAGCTGCATCGGCTGCTCTTGGCGAGGTAACGATGCCGTCCTCAGCCAGAGATCCGCTCGCGCGGCTGTCGGCACCCTCGAGCGCATGTGCCAGTTTCTCGAAGCGCTCGACCCACTGACGCGCCCCTTCGAGGACCTGGGCCTGCCGCGACAACCGATCCCAGGTACTCACCGAGATTGGCGGGAACGGGTCGGCCTCACCCACGTCACCAGGTGGACGTCCACTCAGCCACTCCAGCACCGCCTCGCGGACGAACCGACGCTCCGGAAGCCCCAGCAACCCCAGCAGCGAGCGGGCCGCCCAGCAGACAGTGAGCGGCCGGCCGGTCGACGCGTGCCACGGCAGCTCAGCCGCGTCCAATGCCTCGCGCACGAGCCCGCCATAGGTGTCCTCGGCGCCGTAGAGCACCGCGATCCGCCACAAGGGGATGCCGCTCTCGAGGTCGCCGACGATGCGCCGAACGACGGTTCGGACTTCCTCGGCCGGGTCCGGCGCGCTGATCGCATCGACATCTCGGGCTGTCGATGACGATGCTGTCTCAGCCTCTCTGAGCGATGTGCTCAGGGCCGCCGCGAGCTGGTGTGCCGTCTCGCTCATCAGGGCATCGGCCGCCGTCTCGCCGAGATGCGGCATGGCCGCCAGGATTGGCACGCGACGGCCGAGGCGTCCGAGCATCACCACCTCAGCCGCGTCCAGTCGAGACGGCAAGTAGAGCACGAGCGCACCCAAGGTCTCAGCCCAGGAGCCGCTGTCGCCTTCGGCCACCGTCGCTGCGATCCGCGCCAGTCCCGGGACGTCGTAGAAGTCGGCACTCAGATTGAGGTAGCGACGGAAGGTGGCCGCAGCGGCTTGAGGCACGGTCCCCCGAGTGTCGAGGGCATCCAGTGCGGCTGTTGCATCGCCGAGGTGTCGTAGCTCGCGGAACAGACTCCCGAGCCCATCATGCAGGGTCTGATGGTGGGCAACTGCGGCGAAGAGAGCCACCGAAGGATCCTGGAGTGCCAGGCGGATCGCCGCACCTTCCAGGACGCCCGTAAGCTCACGCTTCGAATTCTCGGCTGCCCGCCCGGCCACCCGCACTGACACCTGACGAAGGGTCAGTGTCCGCACGTTCGCACAACCGTCCTCAGCCAGCGAACGCTTGACCATCGTCCCCAGATAGGGGCTGGCAACGACCACCGAAACCGGCCTGAGCCGATCGCCAGCCTGAAGCTCCGCGACAGCTTGCCTCAGCCAGGCCAGGGAGGTCGGTCCAGGGCGAACGCGATCGACACGGTGAGACCAGCGTGCATTGGGGTAGACGGATAGGCTCCCGTCGGACTGGCTCACCTGTGCACCGCCCTCAATGCTGCCCCACCGATCAGATCCAACGGGCGAACGGAATCAGCCCTTGCCCTGCGCAGCCCACGCCGTGTCTGCCGATCCAGACCGAAGCCACGACAGAACCTCGATGGATTACCACTCAGTGTAGAGCCAGACGTGGCGGCGACGAGAGGGAAAAGCATCTGAGCGCGAAGGGCCCCAGGACACTCTCCCGATCATGGGTGTTCAGATTATTGCATTACTGATATACAATGACGTTATCTATTCATTTCTATGACAGAGCGAGACTTTCACCATCAATCGGGTACTGAACGACCAAACATCCCGTCGCGCGGTCGTGCACTCCCGGCCCGGACACGCCCGCGACTGCTGGCTCCCCTCTTCGCGGTAGCGGACGCGCGAGCCCTGCCGCTCCCCGATGCCTGCGTCGATCTCACGGTCACCAGCCCGCCGTACGCACTGGACATCGAGTACATCGGCGGCGACGTGCGGGCCGAGGCCTGGCCCGACTTCATGGCCGACTGGCTCGCTGAAACACTCCGAGTGACGAAGCCCCACGGGCGCCTGGCTCTGAACGTTCCGCTCGACACGTCCAGGGGTGGCAAGCGCCCAACCTACGTCCAGGCCTGCCGGGCTGCGCTCGACGTCGGCTGGAGCTACCAGGCGACGATCACCTGGCACGAGGGGCACACCTCGAAGGGCGACCGATCTCTCGGCACGGTCAACTCCTCTAGACGACCCCACCCGATCGACTCGTCGGAGATGATCGTGCTGCTCTCGAAAGGACCATGGGGGCCATCATCTTCGAACCCCGACGATATCGCGCCGGTCGAGTGGCAGCTCTACGGCCGTGGACCATGGCGTTTCCCGGGCGAGCCGCACCGACCGGGCGGGCACCCGGCCCCGTTCCCCGAGGAACTGCCGTACCGCCTGATCCGCTACCTCTCCCGCGTCGGCGACGTCATTTGCGACCCGTTCGTGGGCAGCGGCACTACACCATTGGTGGCGCATCGACTTGGGCGCCGGGCAGTTGGCTTCGATCTGGCGCCTACGTACGTCACCATGGCCCATCGGCGCACGCTCGGGGCCTCCGAAACACCGCACGTCGAATGACGTGTTCGTCAAGGGTTCTTGTATGGAGTGCTTCGATGCCACATGAAGCGCTTATGTCAAGCATCGATGCGTCTTCACCTTCACAATAGAGCCACCCCGTCCTATAATCAATGGCGTGCGGTGAATTCTCGTTTTGGACGTTGTATTCTCCGCCGCGCGTGTCGTCAGTAGACGCCGACTGCTCGAATTCGCATCCTTCCATGAAATAGGGGGCATTCGACTAGTACGATGCTGCTCCAAAACGTGACCGTCACCAACTTTTGCTGTTTTGAGTACTTGGCCTTCGATCAACTCGACCGCCTGGTTATCCTTATTGGTGAGAACGACGCAGGCAAGACCGCGATGCTCGATGCAGTCGAGTTGCTCGTCTCAAGTCAGGTCTGTCAGCCCCACTGTTACCGAAAGTTGAGCGCTGACCAAACCGTCGATGAAGTGATCGTCGAGGGCCTGTTCGTCCTCGAACCGCACGACACGCTCCCCGATGAGTATCGGTCCGGCCCCGACCGTAAGCAGTTCTTCTTGCAGAAACGCTTCACGCGTGACCGCGCAGAAGTGTTCGTCTGCGGCCAAGGCTTCTCAGATGAGCGCTTCGACACGTTCTCCGGAGCTGCCAATCAGAAGGCTCTACTTCAGGAGTACGGCCTCAGGGCGGGGTCAAACGAGATTGAGCGCTTGGCCCAGCGAGAGACACTCGTGACCGAGAGGAAGCTTGAACGCGTCGAACGCAACGTCAGGCTCCCTCAATTTGCCCCGCTGCTAGCCTACCTGCCTCGTGTTGAGCGCGTCGCGTCAACTGACTATCGGACACCCGTCACCCTGATCCAACAGACGCTCAGAACCGTCGCGGCCAGCATCATCTCACCCGTTGATCCGGCCACCGGGATCGCCCACGAAAGTCCCAACTTGGTCAAGATCCGTACTGATATCGAAGAGCGCCTAAACGAGGAGGTGGCCAAGGCGGTTGACATCCTCGCAAAAATCAACCCACGTCTGAGGCACATCCGCGTCGAACCCTCGATCGACTTCACGCGAGCCGTCTCCACCGGGACGCTCTCTATTGACATCGGAGAGGGTGAGCACCTGATCGAGTCCTTCGGCGAGGGTACCAAGCGGCGCCTGTGGATGGGACTCCTAGAATGGCAGACAGTGGCCACGAAGCAGAACGTGACGACGAGCGTGGTCCGGCTCTACGACGAGCCAGACGTGAACCTTCACTATGAAGCACAGCGTCAACTGTTCGCGAGTATCTCAGAGACGGCAACCGACCCTTCACTTCGGACGCAGGTCTTCGTCTGCACGCACTCGGTTACCCTCGTTGATCGTGCCCCTGCGCAGGCGATCAATTTGATCCGCGTCACCCCAGAAGGTAAGCGCGAACGGGACAAGATCCACGCGTCCACTGACCTTGAGGTCGTGCACTTCCTTGATGAGGTCGGGCGAGCTGTCGGCCTCACGAACACGGCATTGCTCTTTGAACGAGCCTTCCTTGTCGTCGAAGGACCAAGCGAAGCCGTTGCGCTCCCACTTCTCTACCGTCACCTCTTTCGCAGGTCGATGCGGGAAGACGGGATCGTCCTCATCAATCTCAATGGGTGTAGCGCCTGGAAAGCGGTCATTCAGATGCTACTCGCGAACCGCCTATCATTCACCCGTTTTCTTTTGGACGCCGACTGTCAATCCGCGTCCTCGAGCGGCTATCTGTCTCATGAAAAACTCGAGGAGCAAGGGTGTCCCCCGGACTTCCTTGCCGAGCAAGTCGACTACATCGGGACGAAGGAGTTCGAAGACATCTTCACTGACGAGATTATCGCGGCGGCACTCAACCAGGCGTTCCCCTTGCCGGATGCCGCGACGTGGATACCAAACACCATCGCTGAGATGAGGGCGTGCGGGACGAAGTTCTCCAGCGACCTCAATGACGAGGTACGACGCTCCTGCCAGCCGAAATTCCGCCACGATGCCAAGAAACCGAGCATCGCACTGGCAATTGCTAACCAGTGCGTTACGTCCAATTCGGTGCCTGCTGAACTGGTGCGCGTCTTCGAACGCCTGCGCGAGTGGGTAGGAATCGTCAAACCATAACGTTCTTCAGCGGCGACGCTCGCTTGCAGGGGGATCATGCTTCGACAGCCCGTGAGTTCCAGCAACCTCAAGTCAGCGGGCTATGACCCGGGCCAACAACTGCTCGAGATCGAGTTCAAGGACGGGTCTGTCTACCAGTACGACACCGTGCCCCTCTCGATCTATGAAGGCCTGATGGCCGCTGCTTCGCATGGCTCTTATCACCATGCCCACATTCGGGGGCTCTATACCTACCGGCGGCTCCTTTGAGCCGATTTGGCTCGCGGGCGGCTCCCTAGCCAATTACACCCACTCGGCGTGACACTTGCAGGCGTCCGAGCTGAACATCCACTCCGGTAATCTTCCGTCTATAGCGAACCATCTCCTCAGAAGCACCGAAGTAGTCAACGAACCCATCGACCGTCATACCACGACGGGCACCCCACCAAAGGGCAGCTCGCAGAAGCTGCAAACACGCGCCGAGCCAACTCGCTTCGTCCTCAGCAGTGGGATCGAACGTGCGGAGGGGGAATGGAAAACCCTCCAGTTGAACGATCTCGGACGGACGATGCTCGCAGAGCAAGTGCGCCAATTCGTGCATCAAGTCGCTTTCCTGGCGCCCAGGTCCATGAGCCGAGTTGTGGATGACGACGGTGCACTGCTCGCCCGAGATCGTCGTCGCTGACCAACTTTCTACATCGGCGACAAGTAACTGATGGATCAGTATTGGCGTCATCCCGGGGATCTCCTCAGGGCCAACGACGGCCACCCCTAAGTGTGATGCCAACGTCCGTGCAGGCAACGGCGCGGTCGAAGCCAGCTTGAGCTCACGCCGCAACTCCTCTGCTCTCTGTTCCGATTCAGTCTTGAAGCCGCGTTTCATCTCTACCTTCGCTTTAGCTGGCCCAACTCCCCGCGCGCCACGGCCTCATATGCCAGCCTGACCATAGTGGCCAGAGCATCCGCCGTTTCAGCAGTCAGCGCGCGGTCTGCTCGTAGGTGCGCAGTGATGATCTCCGGGGTCGTCATTCCGGGCACCTCTAATGGATATCCCGATCCCACCGCTTCCTTCCTAGAGGGCATGAACTCATCAGCGGAAACCCCCAGCCATCGGCACAATTGCGTAAACGTGTCGAGGTCCGGCACTTTGCCCTGCTCGATGGCCCAGAGCTAAGGAAGCTGTGTTGAACTAAGCCGGGCAGTCGCCTGTCCGACTTAGTTCAACTCACGCTCGCAAGTCCTGGGCCTAGTCAGCAGCCACTGAAGCAAGTATGTTTCAAGGAGGGAAGGATGGTAGGACGTCGAGTGGTCGTCACCGGGTTGGGCGCCTTGACTCCGATCGGGGACACGGCAGAGGAGACTTGGCGTAACCTCGTGGCCGGCGTTTCTGGTGTGCAGGCGTTCCCGACGACGTTCGATGTCTCAGAACAACCGTTCGACATCAGCAGCCACCCGACGCGCATCGGGGCTCCGATCAAGGCCTTCGACCCGGCCCGCTACATGGACCCGAAAGAAGCCCGACGAATGGCGCGCTTCAGCCAAATGGCGGTCGCCGCGACGAAGATGGCCTCGAGTACGCTGTACTCGGTGACCGCGCGGGCAAGCTCTTCCCCGCATTCGGAGCTGTGGGGCGTCATGATTGCGCCACTGCTAAACCGTAGGCCGCGGCGCCGATGAGCGGGACCGGTTCGATCAGAACGTGGACCGGCACGTCCCCGAGGAGCTCCGCGAAACGCCCCTTGCGCCGGAACGCCTCCATGAAGCGGCCGTCCTCCAGCGTGGGGAGGATCCGCGGTGGAATGCCGCCGCCGAGGTAGACGCCGCCGGTCGCTAGCGTTTTGAGGGCCAGGTTGCCGGCCTCTGCTCCGAGGATCGAGACGAAGAGATCGAGGGTGGCGACGCACAGCTTGTCCGGCGCCCGTGGGTCGAGGGCACCCTGGATGATCAGTGGCGTCGGATCCTCTGCTGCCGCCAGGCGCGAGGACACCTCGGGCGATTCGATGGCGTGGTCAGTGTCTCGAAGGAAGTTGTAGATGTTGGGGATCCCGATCCCAGAGCACACTCGCTCGAAGCTGACGTGATCGAAGCGCTCTCGGAGATACCGGAGCAGCTCGATCTGGGTGGGGTCGGACGGGGCAAAGTCGCAATGGCCGCCTTCCGAAGCGTGGGCATGGTAGCGGGATCCTTCCCAGGTGAGAAAGGCCTCGCCCAAGCCGGTGCCTGGCGCGATCACCGCAACCGCGCCACCGGACACCGGCAGGCCAGGACTGAGCGTATGCACGTCGGACGGGACTAGGTATGGCACGGCGTTCGCAGTCGCCTCCAGATCGTTCATCAAGCGGACCGATTCTAGTCCCAGAGCTTCCTTGAGCGTCGTCTCGTCGAGAATCCAGGGCAAGTTCGTGAGCTTGGCGCGACCGCCGAGCACCGGCCCAGCCACGTCGAAGCACGCGGACTCCACAGGTAGGTCAACTCGCCCCAGGAACTCGCGCACCATCAGATCCAGGCTGGCGTAGTCCGCGCTGTGGAATCGTTCACGCACGAGCGGCGCTCGCGGGCCGTGTTCAGGCGAGTACACGGCAAGGTCGGTCTTGGTTCCGCCGATATCACCAGCGAGGAGCATGGTCGTTCCTCCGACTCACAGCATCCGTCTCCGCACGCATCCTAGCCCCAAATCGTCACGTACCCACTTCCGAAGCGAGCGAACTGTCTCGCGCATCGGCGTGCCCGCGCCGGAGGGCTCTAGGGCTCTTTCCGTGCCCCGCCGCATGGTGAGCTTTCTTCACCATACGCGGCTCGCCATCCTCAGCGGCGATCGAGTCTCGACTTCCGCCATTCCAGACTGGGTTCCCACGGGCAGACGTCGCTCGACGGCCAGGTTGCAGAGGGCCGGCAGCAGCGTGCGGCAGGTCGGCGATCATGGTGTTGCTTCCCGCACCGGGTGGCCGCCGAATTCGTTGCGCAGCGCGGCCAGCACCTTGGCGCTGAACGACTCGTCCTGGCGGGAGTGGAAGCGCTCGAGCAGCGACAGGGTGAGGATCGGGGCCGGCACATCGAGGTCGATCGCCTCCCGGACCGTCCAGCGGCCCTCGCCGGAGTCCTCGACGTAGCCACGGATTTGGTCGAGCCGCGGGTCCTTCGCAAAGGCGAGGGCGGCCAGCTCGATCAGCCAGGAACGGACCACGCTGGCCTTGTTCCAGAGCACGGCGATCTGGCCGAGGTCGAACTCAAAGCGCGACTTCTCGAGGATCTCGAAGCCCTCTCCGATCGCCTGCATCATCCCGTACTCGATCCCGTTGTGGATCATCTTGACGAAGTGCCCTGCCCCGACCGGCCCGCACAGCAGGTAGCCGTTGTCCGGCGGCGCCAGCGACTTGAAGGCTGGCTCCAACCGCTCGAAAATGCTCCGCTCGCCGCCGATCATCAGGCAGTAGCCGTTCTTCAGACCCCAGACACCGCCGCTGGTGCCCTCGTCCATGAACTCGAGGCCCTGGGCGGCCAGCTCCTGGCCGTGGCGGATCGAGTCCCGATAGTAGGAGTTGCCGGCGTCCACGACGCAGTCGTCTGGGGAGAGCAGCGCCGCCACCCGCTCGATCGTCCGATCGGTGGCCTCGCCCGCCGTCACCATCACCCAGACCGCCCGGGGGGGCTCGAGTTGCTCGACCATGGCCTCGATAGTTGGGGCACCGGTCACGTTCGGCTCCCGGGCGATCGCGGCCACCTTTGTCTGATCGCGCGTCGTTGCGATCACCTCATGACCGTCGCGAGCTAGCCGGGTCACCATATTGAACCCCATCCGGCCCAGGCCGACGAATCCCAATCGCATTGCAACCTCCTCACGTACCTCTTGCGGGCGAACCGGCGTCTTGCCGGCGGATTCCAGTCACCTCCAGCACCGGCGCCGGAGGGTTTCTATTCTTCGGGCGTCAGCGTCTGGGACCGGTGCCCCGGCGTCCGGTGGGCCCACCGGGTGCGACGGATAGACGTTCCTGAACATCGTGTGCGTCCAGGCTCCCGTCCGGCGGGCGATCAGACCCACGCCCGTTCGCACGCTGGCCAACCCCGAGCAGCGGCAACAGGAACCGGTCTAGGCCCCACCAGCCGGCCACCAGCCAGCCGTAGACGACAACCGTTCCCAGGATGATCAACGTCGGGTTGGTGCTGGCAGTACCCGCGTAGACGAAGCTGAAGTTCATCAGCAGCCCAAAGAGCGCAGCGATCGCGGTGAGTCCGCCCACGAGCAGGCCGATGCCAATAGCCACTTCGCCGATCGCCACGAGCTTGGCGAACCAGGTGTACCATTCGTTGTCCAGCATGAACTGGATGAAGGAGCGGTAGGCAGGGTAGGTGATGAGCGGCTTGCCTTGCTCCGGGATCTGCACGGCCCGCTGCCAGTATCCGCGGAGGGCTTCGCCCCCGCTCATCCACGCGGGTTCGTTCAGCTTCCCCCAACCCGAGCTGATCCACTCGTAGCCGAGGAATAGGCGAATGCCCAGATAGAACGGCGCGGCATCCCTGGCCCGGCGCAGGAAGCGCGCGACCTTCCACTCGTGCGTCGGTGCGACCTCGTCGTCCGATGCTTCATCGCGCCCCGGCTGGTAGAAGGGCTGCAAGGCCGCAAGCATCACGACGAAAAACGCGATGCCGGCGAGCAGCGCGATGAACGCTGTCGCGGCGCTACTCGCCGGGTGGGCCGCCAGGTACAGCAGGTACGCCCCGATGAAGGTCGCGACGAGCGTCACGGTTCGGCGAATGGGGAGATCATTGAGGATGGTCACTGAGTACCTCCGGAGTCCGGTGGTGGATCCTACCCGTGTAGGTCAGGGTGCGAGCATCGATGGCGTACATCCTCGCGGCTGGTCGGGCGTGCGATCACGCGCGGCCCCGGTGCGCGTCAGCGTTCACGGCGCAGCGGATCCTGTGCGGCGCGGTGCGTGTCCGTGCTGAGCGGCTGGACTGGGTGTCTGGCACCGACCACTCGCTGACTGCGGCCGGGTCCGAGTACATGGTGGGACTCGGCGCGCCGAAGAAGTCGCAGTTGGCGGCGAGGTGGATCATCGAGGCAACCCGCTCGCCGTGATGCTCGCGAATGGCCTTGAGGCCCTGCTGGAGACTCTCGTCCAACACGATCTCGACCGGCCCATATACACAGCCGGGGGCGACGAGTTGGGGGCCGTGCGGTCGAAGCCGACGTTGCCGCCGAAGCGCCCGGCAAACCGCCGCATGACCGCGTCGCCGATTCGGCCATTCGAGCCGTGGCGACAATGATCCCGTTCTCCGAAGTCATGGCTATCTCCTCAGGCGGTGCGGCCATGGACGTGCTGCCATCCGGGACGTGCTAACGTCCGATGTCTTCAGAGGCTTTCCGGGGCTCGGTCGCTCCGCCGCGTGCACCGCGCTCTCGCTCCAGGTGACGTGCTCGGACCGTTCCGAGCGATGGTCAAGCGTGATGCGGCGTGGAGTGAAACGCCGAGTCTTCCTCTGGCTGCTTCAGTGCTGATGCCCGCTCGAACCCGCAGTGGCAGCGCGACCCGTTGCGTCGTCTTCTTCTCCTCCATCGCTGCGTGGTTGACGATCACTTCCGCCATGCCCCCACGACCGAACAGGTGCATACCGACGAACAGGATGCCGATGAGTACCCAAAACCAGTTTGCCGTCAGCCATTCCATGCCCATTCGCCTTTCAGGTAGTTCTCAAACGCTCCTGTAGCCTTCGAATCGACCTCGTTTGACAACGGCGGCGCCAGGCAAGTGCTCCACACTGCCTGGCGTGCTCGCCATCGTGTCAATGTTCCCCTTCCAGCGGTTAGAACGGGTCGTTGAGGCCGCTCACGCGGATGAGCTTCTTGTTCACGAGCTCCTCGACGCCGAGCCCGGACAGCTCGCGTCCAAAGCCAGACCGTTTCACGCCGCCGAATGGAAGCTCCGGCGCGGTCCAGGTCGGGTGATTGATGAACACCATGCCCGTGTCGATCTGATCCGCGACGCGCTTACCACGTTCGATGTCGGCCGTGAACACCGAGCCGCCCAGACCGAACGGCGAGTCATTGGCGAGCGCGATGGCGGCCTGCTCGTCTGTGACGCGATAGATCACGGCAACCGGCCCAAACATCTCTTCGTACGAGATGGGCGAGCCGGGCGTGACTTCAGTCAGCACCGTTGCCTCGATGAACGCCCCCTCGCGGTCGATCCTCTTACCGCCGAGCAGCACCTTGGCGCCATCCTTGACGGCCCGGCTCACTTGGTCTTCGAGGTGAACCGCGGCCTCCTCGGAGCTGAGCGGCCCGAACTGTGTGCTCGTGTCCAGCGGGTCACCAACCTTGAGATTACTCATCCTGGCGACGAACTTCGTGGTGAACTCGTCTGCCACCGCGTCCACGACGATCAGCCGCTTGGAGGCTACGCAGCACTGCCCAGTGTTGTTCATGCGGCCGACGTACGCCCATTCCACGGCCTTGTCAATGTCGGCATCCTCCAGGACGATGAAGGCGTCGCTGCCGCCGAGCTCGAGGACGGACTTCTTGAGGTTCTTCCCGGCGGCTCCGGCCAGACTTGCGCCGGCCTCTTCACTCCCGGTGAGCGACGCGCCTTTGATTCGAGGGTCGTTCAGCAGCGGGGCGACCTGGCGGCCGGGAATCAGAAGGTTGGTATAGAGACCGGCTGGCGCACCGGCTTCGCGGAAAATGCTCTCAATGGCGATCGCGCACTGCGGCACGTTGGAGGCGTGCTTGACCAGTACCACGTTGCCGATCATGACGTTGGGCGCTGCGAATCGAGCGACCTGATAGAAGGGGAAGTTCCACGGCTCCACGCCCAGCACGACGCCGATCGGGCTGTGACGGATCATCGCCTCGCCCCGCTCCGTCTTCACGGGCGTGTCGGCCAGGAATCGCTCTCCATTCTCGGCGTAGTAGTCGAAAATCGCGGCACTCAACTCGATTTCCCCGACGCTCTCGGCGATGAGCTTGCCCATCTCGGTGGTAATGAGCGTCGAGAGTTCGTTCTTCCGCTCCCGCATAATTGCTGCGACGCGGTGCAGCAGATCGGCACGCTCGCTGTAGCTCGTCCGCCGCCAGCGCGTGAACTCGGCATCGGCCGTCGCGAGCGCCTTCTCGATCTTCTCCGGTGTGTCTTCCGTGAAGCTCTTGACCGTCCTGTTGGTGAAGGGGTTAACTGTGGCGATGGTCATGTGTGTCCTCTCATCGACATAAGAGACGTGTCTCAAGGTCGGCGAACCTGGATTCCCGGGCTTGCGAGCAGGTCAAGGCGACGGCCCAACGCACCAGTGTGTGCGATCGAACGCCAGAAGAAACGGCGGGTGCCGGAGCTGGGGCATCGCGCTCGTGCCCCGTCAATCTTCAGCGCGCATCGTGTCCTGCGCGGCGCGGTGCTCGTCGGTGCTGAGCGGCTGGATCGGGTGACCGGCGCTGCCCACCCGCTGGCCGCGACCGGGTGCCACCGTCTCGAGGCTGAGTCGCGCCGGGAGAGTCCGTTCCGCCACCGGCAGCGCCACGACCAGCACGCCATTCCCGTAGGTGGCGGTACCCAGCGGGCCGTCCACAGCGACTGGTAGGTCGAGCTCGCGGTGATAGCCGCCGACGTCCCACTCGTCGAGCAGCACAACCTTGCTCTCCAGCCAGCGCTCGCGCGGCGCATCAGGGTCGCTCGGCTGCACGGGAGGGTGGCCCTCCCGCACATCCGCCCCCTGGACCTCGAACACTTCCTCCTTCAACACTCCACGTCGCTCGCCGTGCAGCACGAGGCGGTCGTCTGCTGTCACCTCGACCGTCACGTCATCGGGCTGCAGGCCCGGCATCGGGGCGGCCACTACGATCCGGTCCGTCGTCCGATACAGCTTTACTGGCACCCGCTGTTGGCCTTCGCGTTCCTGGTCTTCCTGCATCACTGTGCTCCCTTTGCTACATCAAGGATCTCGCGCGATTCGTCCGCTGACTGTGTCACCGGATGAATCGCTGCCAGCTGCCGTACCGCTCCCCGACCGGGCCGCGGGGCAGGCTCAGCAGGATCAGGGCGACACCTACGGCGACGTCGTTCCAGGCCGAGGCGGTCGTAGCTCCACCCAGCAGCCAGGGGGCGGCGATAAACCAGGCGCCGAAGAGGATGTTGATGAAGCGCATGGCGCGCCCCACATCTGACAGCGCCATGATGGCGACCGTCACCACCAGCGCTCCGACGACATGGTCGCTATGAGCTATGCGACCCACAGTGCTGAACACGCTGGGTGAGGCCATCAGCCACAGGCCGAGAGCCGCACTGCCAAGCAGGGGCCAGGGGAGCGCTACCCCCCACACCATCGCCTGGGCGCTCATCACGTCTGGGCGGACCGTGCCAGGAGCCGGGTCGGAGTCGCGGAGCGTGCCCCCGAGCCAGAACGTGCGCCACAGCGACTGCCCCTCTCGCCTCGCCTGGACCAGGAACTGGCCCATCGCCACGACTTCGTCCAGGGTGAGCGCGATCCTGATCAGCATCGCGAGAGCGGCGACCAGGCA
>JBBQBU010000082.1:0-15448 GCA_038318015.1 Chloroflexota bacterium
CTACCTTATCTCCGTCCGTGTCGGGTCTGCGGTGGCCGCACGAGTCATGGAAAGTATCGCTGACGACGGGATGCAACTTGAGCAAGTCACCGTAACGGATCTGCCACGGATCGTCCAACTGATGCGGCAGTACGCGGACGCCAGCATCGGGTTCGTGGACGCGTCGATTGTGGCAGTGGCTGAGCGGCTCGGCGTCCAGTCAGTCTTGACGCTGGACCGTCGTCACTTCGGGCCGATCCGGCCCACGCACTGCCCGTCGCTCGAAATCTTGCCGTAACGAGCGGCACCGGCCTCGCGCCCTCGCTCAAGCGCCCACAACGGCAGCTTTCGTTGCTTGCTGGGGACGCCGCTACGGCAGTATGCTCCGAGGACATGGATCGCACGACGCGGCTCGAACCTGCGCCTTCGGGCGTCTCGCGCGCCGCAGAACAACCCCGCCTGGTGGGGTGCGGCCGCCCGGTGACGTGACCGATACGCTGATACGCCCGCCTGAACTACGGGTTGCCCCCATTCCTGCGGGCAGCCCTGACCGGCGTTGGCGTTTCTTGCGTGGCCTTCAGGTCGTTGCGCTCATGTGCGTCGATCTGGCGATGCTCTACGCCGCGTACCGGCTGGCATATCTGATCCGCTACCGCGTTGTCATCCGTGCGGGCATCGAGGTGCCGCTGCCAGAGGTGTACCAGGACACCCTGTTGCTGGTGGCGGTGAGCCTCATTGGCGTGTTCGGGTTCTTCCGTCACTACATCCCGCGTCGCGGTCTCTCGCGCATCGACCTGCTGTACTCGCTGTTCCTGGCCGTTAGCGCCACGTTCGTGATCGCGTTGGCGGCCAACACGCTGCTGTACCGCGAATTTGGCCTGCCGAGAGTGGTGTATGCCGGCTGGTGGGCCTGCGCCATCGTCCTGATCTGGATGGCCCGCGTCATCGTGGACACCATGCTTCGTCTCGGGCGGGCGCACGGCGTCGATACAGCGAACGTGCTGATCGTCGGCGCGGGTGAGTCGGGGCAGATCATCTTTGAGAAGATCCGCCATGCCCCGGAGCTTGGCTACCGCGTGGTCGGCTTCGTCGACGACATCCACATGGACCTGTATCAAGCCAGTGCGCCGATCCTGGGCACCCTGGCCGACGTGCCGCGCCTGATCCAGCACCATCACGTTGGCGAGTTGATTATCGCTGCGCCGCGTCTTGAGCAGCGCGACGTGCTGGAGATCGTGGCAAGCTGCGCCCGCGCGCACGTCAACGTGAAGCTGTTCCCGGACATCGTGCAGATTATGTCCAGCGAGGTCACGACCAGCGACCTGACAGGCCTGCCGATGGTCCAGGTGCGTGACGTGGCGCTGCGGGGCTGGAACCTGGCCCTCAAACGAGCCATGGATGTCCTCGTCAGCGGCGTTGCGCTGGTACTGCTGTCGCCGTTCCTGATGGCGCTCGCGGTCGCGGTGCGGGTGTGGGGCGGCGCTGGTCCGGTCTTTTACACGCAGGAGCGGGTCGGGCTTGACGGTCGGCCGTTCCACCTCATCAAGTTCCGCTCGATGCGCGCAGACGCAGAAGCCTCAACCGGACCGGTCTGGGCGACCGTTGACGACCGCCGCCGGACCAGGATCGGGACGTTCATCCGCCGGTGGAGCCTGGACGAGTTGCCGCAGCTGGTCAACGTGCTGGTTGGCGAGATGAGCCTTGTTGGGCCGCGCCCCGAGCGGCCGGTTTTCGTGGAGCAGTTCAGCCGCGAGGTGCCGCGCTACGGCGAGCGCCACAACGAGCGTGCCGGCATGACCGGCTGGGCGCAGGTGAACGGCCTGCGCGGCAACACGTCGATCACCGAGCGGACGAAGTACGACCTGTTCTACGTGGAGAACTGGTCGCTGGCGTTCGACGTGAAAATCCTGCTCAAGACCATCGGGGCAGTCTTCCGCGACAAGAACGCCTACTGAGCGCGCGGCCCTGCCGGCCGTGCGCGGTCATGCGCTACCCCACCATGCCCGACAGCGGTCCCTGTAGCCGCATGAGCCGTTGATCGAGCGCCAGCGCGTCGCGGGTCAGGTTCAGGCCTCGCACGACCAGCGCCTCAGACTTCGAGCGGGCGGGGCCGCGCGGATCATCGCCCATGCGGCGCACATCGACCGTCAGCCGGCCGAGACGCGCCGCTAACCGCTCGAAGTCTGCCACCTGCCCCGCGAAGTGGCCGAGCAGCAGGCCGGCTTTCGGGTTCGGCGCGCGCCGAATCACGGGCGCGTTGCCGTCAGTGGCTGGCCCTGCCAGCCCGCCGGCCAACGCCTGTGCCCGCGCCAGGAATAGCCGGCGGATGGCCAGCCGTTGCCGCACCAGCGCCGCTTCGACCAGCAGCAGGTTTCGCTGCCGCGCGGATTGCCGGCGCGACTCGATGGCCGCGTCGCGGTCCGGGTGCAGCGGCACGCGCAGGGCGTCGCGCTCAGTCTCAATCACGCGGGCCAGCGACAGCGCATCCGCGATCTCCAACAGCTCCGGCAGCACTGCGGGGCCGCCTTCTGCTGGAGCGTCGTCGGCAAGTCCGGTGGTGGCCTGCTGTTGGGTTCGGCTCGCGGCCGGGCGCTTCTGGGTGGCCTGCTCGGACGATGCGACCCGTTGGGCAAGTGCCTGCAACGCCATCACGTCGGCGGCGCACTGGTTGCAGCCCGGCGTGAGGTGCGCCGTGACGGCCGGGAACGCCTCGGCGGCGGCGAAGGGGCCGTGCGCCCGCTGGAAGGCAGCGTACTCACCCAGGACACCCACGTCAACGGGGTGGTCGTCGGCTGCGGGTGGTAGATCGGCCAGGAGCCGGCGAAGTGCGGCGCTTGGTGCGCTCGTCATAACGGTGGATGCCCCCTGGCGCAGTCGCCCGGCCGCCGTGCAACTGCCGCACATGCTGGACGATCAATCATGGTGCATCCGGCGGGCGTCGTGCGAGTACCGTGGCTGCCAGGGCGTCAGCGGGCCGGTGCTTCAATGGGTGCAGTCGCTCGGCCCGACGCGGAAAGCGATGCGGCCGGCTCGGTGGCCGTCGTCGGGGGGCGGGCCGGCCGGCTCGCGTCCGGAGAGGAGGAGCCGTTGGCTGGATCGGCGCTGGCGGTGGCGCTAGTTGGGGCTGCGCGCACGGGTCCTTAGGACTCGTCAGGAGATAACCGTCTCATCAGAGGGCGCTTTCACAAGGAGTCAGACTGCCTCCGGGTGTAACGGTTATTCCCTTGCAGGCCCTTACATCCGCCTGACAGCCCGCCCGCGCTGCGCCTTCCTGACAATTGCCGCGACGCGGTGTCAGTCCCAGAAGGCCCGTACCACCAGCCACGCCGCGAGGCCCAGGCTCGCCAACCACACGAGGATGATCGCCAACATGGCCGTGCGGCTCGTCGGGCGACCGGCCGCGAATTCGGCGCTGGCGCGCGCGCGGCACTCGTCCAGGATACCGGCCGGCACCATCCGTAGCGCCAGCATGATCCCCAGCGGCACGAGGATCAGGTCGTCCAGGTAACCAAGCACCGGGATAAAGTCGGGGATCAGGTCGATGGGGCTGAGGGCGTACGCGACGACGGCGGCCACGAACCAGCGCGCGTGCCAGGGCACGCGAGGATCACGCGCAACGAGGTAGAGGGCGAGCGTCTCTACTTTGAGTGCGCGCGCCTGCTGGCGAAGCCGGTTCACCATCGCCCCCATCCCTTCGGCGTTCCCCCCGTATCTGCGGCTACGCATCGGCAGGCGGTCCTCAAGCGGCCGCCGGCAGGCGGTGTTATTCTATGCCCGTCGCCAAATGTACTCCATTGACGTTTCCGGAGGGGTTCGCCGGTCGTTAAAATCGTGGCGGGCGGTTGGCCGAGCGGCTCGGCGACGCTGCGCTGGGTGCGCCTGGAGGTTCGATGCTCGACAACCCACTCCCTCAGTCATTCATGCTGCGCCGTTCGCGACGCCGCGCGCTTCACATACTGGCGGCTTCGGCGGCGGCCATGTTCGTGCCACTCGGCAGCCTCGCATATGCGCAGGCGACTGGCGAGCCGTCGCCCGCCGCCGCTGGCACGCCCGGCACCGGCACCAACCCGCAGAACCGCTTTGGCAGCCCGGCCCTGTCGCCCAACCCGAGCGCGACGCCTGAGGCCAGCCCGCAGCCAGATGCGGCCGGTTCCCCCACGGTCAGCCCCACCCGGGCGGCCCCAGGACAGCGGCGGTCAGGTTCGCCCACGCCGGCTGCGGCCACCCCGGAGCCGGCCCCGGCTACCATCCCGGCCCCGGCCGCCACGCCGACCGGCCAGCAAAGCTGGGTCCAGAACTTCCGCGCGACCGACCTGTGGTCCGGCCCGGACGCGAAGGCCGTGACGTTTGGGCTGGTGCCGGCCTTCAGCTACTTTCAGGTGCTCGGACCGCAAGAGAGCGGGCGCTTCCGGGTGAAGAACCCGCTGACGAACGGCGTTGCCTACCTCAACGCCAGCGACATCGGGCCGAGCGGTACGCCGCCGGAGTGGTACCTGTCGCAGAAGAACCAGTCGGCCATTCCATCGCGGATCATCGGCGGGGCCAACATCCGTAGCGAGCCGGCCGTGCAGGACGGCAACATCGTCGGGCACGCCGGCCACAATGAGAGCGTGAGCGTCATCGGGCAGGTGAAGGGTTCGGACGGCGACCTGTGGTACCGCGTCGGCCCGAACGAACTGGTGCATGGGTCGCTGGTGCGAGTGCCGTCGAGCTTCCCGTCGCATCCCGGCAAGCTGATCGTGGCCGAGCTGAACGATCCGTGCATCGTGACAGCTTACGAGGACGGCAACCCAGTCTACTCGACGCTTTCGCTGAAGGGCACCCAGTCCTGGGCCACGCCGACCGGGTTCTTCACGATCCTGCGTCGCGTCGCCAACGAGATCATGAGTTCCGAGGGACTGGGCATCCCGCGCGATGCGCCGGGTGGTTACTACTTGAAGAATGTCCTCTTCACGCAGTACTTCCTAAACGATGGATCGTCGATTCACTACAACTACTGGTCGTCGAACTGGGGCTACTCGGGGAGCCACGGCTGCCTGGGTATGAACTATGACGACTCGCTGTGGTTCTGGGAGTGGGCCGAGGTCGGGACGCCGCTGGTCATCCAGGAGTAAGCGTCGGGCGCACGGCGGCGGCCGTGTACGCACCGAGACGGCCCGTGCAATAACCGTCTGACGGCAATCGGCCGGTTCGTGTGAGGGCGTACGCTACAATGGGGAAAGCGGTTGCTACGCCGAGCGTTTCTCGGTCATCTCCACCTGCGTCGCCGCGAGACGCGCAGTTGACGAGGCCGGAACGGCATCGGTAGAATCGCCGCACTCAACGCCCTGCTACGCTTTTTGCGCCGACGCATCACTGCATCATGGCAGTGCGTCTGCGCTAGAAGTGGCGTCGCAAGGTGCTGCACGAACTTTCGCAAGGGAGGTAGGGATCATGTTATCCGGGATCCTCCTGGTCATCGTCGGACTTGTTGCGGTCGCGGTTGGCGGGTGGGCCGGCTTCACGTTGCGACAACGGGCGGCGGTTGATCCGGTCAAGTCAGCCGACATTGCGTCAGCGCAACTGCGTGCCGAGGCTGACGCGCGTGCTAAGGAGATTCTGCTTCAGGCGCAGGACGAGGCCGCGCGCCTCCGCACGAGCGCCGAAGAGGAGCACCGAGGCCGCCGTGCCGAGATCCTACGCCAGGAAAAGCGGCTTCAGCAGAAAGAGGAGAACCTCGACCGCAAGCTTGAGGACGTTGACCAGCGCGAGCGTGGTTTGCAGACGCGTGAGCGGGAGATTGACGGACTGGAGCGCGAGGCCGACGAGTTGCGGATATCGCAAACGCGGGAACTGGAGCAGCTTTCTGGCCTGACAATGGACGAGGCGCGCGAGGTGATCGTGGCGCAGGTGGAGCAGGACGTTCGCGACGCCTGTACCCGCCGCGCCCGTGAACTGGAGCTTGAGGCCGCCGAGAACGCCGAGCACTGGGCGCGACAGATCATCGGCACGGCGATCCAGCGGTACTCCAGCGACCAGGTGACGGAGTCCACGGTGTCGGTTGTCCACATCCCCAATGAGGAGATGAAGGGCCGCATCATCGGGCGCGAGGGCCGCAACATCCGGGCGCTCGAAGCGGCCACCGGCATCGACTTGATCGTGGACGACACGCCGGACGCGGTGACGCTGTCGGGCTTCGATCCGGTTCGGCGTGAGATCGCGCGTCTGGCCCTGACCAAGCTGGTCACGGACGGGCGCATCCACCCGGCCCGCATCGAGGAGATCGTCGGCAAGGCGAAGCAGGAAGTGGAAGCGCACATCCGGCAGGAGGGCGAGACGGCGGCCTACGAGGCTGGTGTACACGGCCTGCACCCTGAAGTGGTCAAGATGATGGGGAAGATGCGCTTCCGCACCAGCTACGGGCAGAATCAGTTGCAACATTCCATCGAGACGGCACACCTGGCGTCGATGATGGCGGCCGAATTGGGCGCGGACGTGGCGCAGACCCGCCGCGCGTCGTTCCTGCACGACATCGGCAAGGTGATGACCTCCGACGTGGAGGGGCCGCACCACATCATCGGCGCGGACTTCATCCGGCGCTTTGGCGAGATCCCGGCCGTCTGTGAGGCCGTCGCCGGGCACCACGACCATGACCCAGAGTACCAGTCTACCGAGGCGGTGCTGTTGCAGGCCGCCGACGCGATCTCTGGTGCGCGCCCCGGTGCCCGCCGCGAGAGTGTGGAGCACTACGTCAAGCGGCTGGAAGCGCTGGAGAGCGTCGCCAACTCGTTCGAGGGTGTCGAGAAGTCGTTTGCCATCCAGGCTGGCCGTGAGGTCCGCATCGTGGTGCGCCCTGACGAGATCGACGACCAGGGCGCGGTACGGCTGGCCCGCGACATCGTGAAGCGCATCGAAGAGACGCTGCAGTACCCCGGACAGGTCAAGGTGACGGTGGTGCGCGAGACTCGCGCGGTGGACTTCGCTCGGTAACCAAGGGTTCTGGAGGTTAGGTTCTAGGTTCTGGAGGACGAACGCGCCGCCAGCGCCCTCCCCTATCACCCACAATCCGCCCCCTGACGCCCAACACCCACAGCCATGATGGTGATTGATGAGCACTGGCAAGATTGACCTGCACCTGCACTCGAACAAGTCTGACGGCCGCCTGACGCCGACGGAGCTTGTCCAACTGGCGCACAAGGGCGGCATTGGCCGGATGGCCCTAACCGACCACGACACCACCGAGGGCGTCGCGGAAGCTATTGATGTGGGCCGCAGTCTCGGCATCGACGTGATCCCCGGCGTCGAACTCGGCACCGACAGCCGCAGTGGCGACATGCACATGCTCGGCCTGTTCCTGGACTATCACGACGCGACGTTTCAGGAGACGATGACGCGCTTCCGGGTGGGGCGCGTAGCGCGGGTCCACACGATTGTGTCCAACTTGGCCGAGGTCGGGGTGAACATCAGTGTGGATCGCGTGTTCGAGATCGCTGGCGAGGCGTCGGTGGGGCGGCCCCACGTAGCGCAGGCGCTGCTTGAGGCCGGCTACATCAAGGCGATGCCCGAGGCGTTCGAGAAGTGGCTGGCGTACGGCGGCCCCGGCGACGTGCCGCGCGACAAACTGTCGCCCGAAGATGCCATCGCGCTGATTCATGCCGTTGGCGGGCTGGCGGTCGTGGCGCATCCGTACGAGGGCAAGAACGTGTTGGAGCAGCTACCCGGATTGGCGGTGGCCGGCCTCGACGGCGTGGAGACGTACTACCCCAACTACGGCCCTGACCGCGTGCAGGAGCTACTCGGACTCTGCGGCGCGCTCGGCATCCTGCCGACCGGTGGCTCGGACTTCCACGGCTTCCCGCACCGCACGGCGGCCGGCGGCGAGCCGATCATGCACTACCCCGGCTCAGTGGACATTCCGCCCGGCATCCTCGACGCGCTGGAAGCCCGCCGGAAGGCGCGCACGTCGTAACGGTTTGCAACAGGTGGCCCGGTGCGGGAAGCGTTAGCAGAACCGCTCCCGCCTGCGCACTAAGTTATCTTATTTTGCTTTTTGGTCGTATTCGTGAATAGCGGGCGCGTCTGAGCAGCGTTATTCTCGCGCGGCCGGATAAGGAGCGCATACATGGCACAGGCGGGCGAGCGGCCGGCGCGGATTTTGCTGGTCACGGCGACAGCGGGCTACTACCACCAGTCGATTCCGACGGCGCGGCGTGTGGTGCAAGAGCTTGCCGAGGAGAGCGGCGACCTTGCCGTTGGCACCATCATCGAGGACGTGGCGGCGCTCGACCGGCTGACGCCCGAGGCGTTGGCGTCCCATGACCTGCTTTGCTTCGTCAGCACCAGCGGCGAACTGCCGCTCACTGAGGCCCAGAAGCAGGGACTGCTGGACTTCGTGGCGGCCGGCAAGGGGTACGTCGGGGTGCATTGCGCGTCTGGCACGCTCAAGGAGTGGCCGGAGTACGGCGAACTGGTCGGCGCGGTTTTCCACATGCACCCGCCCGCACTGACCTTCACCGTGCATGTCGAGGATCACGCCCACCCATCCACGCGGCACCTGCCGGCCAGCTTCGCCGTCCAGGACGAGCTGTACACGTTCCACGTGAACCCGCGCGGCACTGTCCACACACTCTTGCGCGGCGAGTCCGGCTCGGCGGGCATTGAGGACGACTTGCCGCTCGCCTGGACGAAGACGTACGGCGACGGCCGGGTGTACTACAACGCGCTCGGGCACTTCGACGAGGAGTGGGAGCAGCCGGCCTACCGCACGCAGATTCTTCAGGGGCTGCGCTGGGCCGCCCGCCTGGTGGAGTAGCGCGCGACTGGCGGACTACTGACGTGCAGCCCCGACGCGGCGGTACACTTCGACGGTCTGCTCTGCCACGCGCGACCAGCGGTAGCCGGCCGCCCGCTCGATGCCGCGCCGGACCAATTCCTGGCGGCGCTCCGGCGAGTCGAGCAATGCGCCCAGCCCCTCGCTGATGGCGGCGGTGTCGGACGGGTCCACCAGCAGCGCCGCGTCGCCGGTCACCTCGGGCAGCGACGACGTGTTTGCCGTCAGGACCGGCGTGCCGCAGGCCATCGCTTCCAGCACCGGCAGCCCGAAGCCCTCGTACAGCGACGGGAACGCGAACACTGTGGCCGCACTCAGCAGCGTGGCTTTGTCCGCCTCGGGTAGCCCGCCAGTGAACACCACGCGATCCCCAAGCCCCAATTCTTGCACCACCTTGCGCGGATCGGGGTACAGCGGGTGGTCGTGCGGCCACTGGCGGCCGGCGATGACCAACTGGTGCGTCGCGCGCAGGCGCTCGGGCAGCGCGGCATACGCTCCGATGAGGCGACCCAGGTTCTTGCGGAGGTCGTTCGCCCCCAGGTACAGGACGAACCGCCCACCCAGGCCGTAGCGCGCCCGGACCGCCGCCCGTTGCGCCTTGTCGGTGACGGGCCGCAAGTCGGCCGGCACCGCGTTCGGCACCACCACCACGCGCGCAGGCGGCACGCCAACCGTGCGGATGAGATCCTGCCGGGCGCACTCGCTGACCGTGATGATGGCCGTCGCCTTGCGGAGCGCGCGCGTCACCAGCCCGAAATAGACCCGCTGCCGGGCCAGCATCTGGTACTCTGGCAGCACCAGTTGGATGACATCATGCACCGTGACGACGGTTGGCAAGGGCGACCACAGCGGGTTGGTCCAGTAGGGCGAGTGCAGCACGTCGATGTTGGCGCGGCGGCCGGCCAGTAGCACGCCGACCTGCTCCCACCACAGCTTGCTGGCCTGCACTGGCATCCGCCCCGGCCCGACGGCGGCCTCTGCCCCTGAGAAGCGGCGCGGCAACGGCCCGAGCGTTGTTGTGGGCACGCCACCCTGCATCTGGAGCAACGACGGTTGCCCGCCGACGCGCGGTGCCAGCAGCGTATACCGTTCGTCGCCGGCTTCGCGGGCGTCAAGCTCGGCCAACAGGTGGGTGAGGTGCTGGCCCATGCCGGTCCACGGCTCGCGCAGAAAGTAGCCGTTGATGCCGATGCGCACGCCGTCTTGTCCCCTCACCCCAAACCCCTCACCCGCGAGCGGGAGAGGGGCTATTTCAGGCAGATTGCCGACCTGTGATTTACGACGGGCGCGGGGTGGGACGGTACCGTGCAAACTCCTGCGGTATCTGCACACCCTGCAACCGCAATTGCTGGACGCGCCAGGTGTAGGCCGCACCGCGTAACAGTTGGAACGCCACGTCAACCGCGCTGCGCTGCTCCCAGTCCTCCAGGAAGCTGCCGGCCGCCCAGCGGTTGAACGCGCCCATCGCCGGCCCGCACCAGATTTGATAGTCCATCTCGCGGCCCGGTTCGCCCATGTTCGACCAACGCGACGACAGCCCAAGGTACCAGCGGAACACCAGCGCCATCTTGCGGCGCGGGTGCTCGGCGGCCCGCTGCAACTGCTCCGGGTCGCGCTCGCGGAAGAACGCTTCGGTATCAGCCCTGACCTCGTCCAAGCTGCGGCGGAAGATCTGCCGTTCAAGCGTCTGGCGCTCGGCGGCGGGGATCGCCTCCAGGGAGTCGTAGGCCCGGTACAGCTCATACAGCTTCTGCGCGCGCAGCGGGAACAGCGTGCCGCGCTTCAGCAACTGCACCTTCACGCCAAGCTCGAACATGTCGGCGGCCGGGGCCATGATGACATCCGCGAAGTCGGCCTGACTCAGCAGGCGGCGGGCGTGCGGCGACGTGCCGGCTTCCTTACACGACTGGTTCACCGAGCCGGTCACGACGTACGCCGCTCCCATCGCGTACGCCGCCAGTACCGCTTCCGGCGTACCGATGCCGCCCGCCGCGCCGACGCGGACCGGCGTCGCGAAGCCGTACTGTGCCTGTAGCTCGTCGCGCTGGGCCATCAGGGCCGGTAGTAGCGCCAGCAGCGGCCGATTATCGGTGTGGCCGCCGGAGTCGGCCTCGGCGGTCAGGTCGTCGGCCATCGGGACCGTCTCGGCGAGGCGTGCTTGCAGTGGCGTGATCTTGCCCTGCGTCACCAGTTGTTGCAGGAACACGGCCGGGGCCGGGCTGAGGAAGTGCCGCGCGACCTCGTGCCGAGACACCTTCGCGATGATCCGATTCCCGATGTTGACGGTGCCGTCCGGCCCCGAACTGAGGCCGGCCGCGCGGTACTGCACGATGCTGGCGGTGAGTTCCAGGTAGGCCGAGGCCTCGACCGTGGTGACGCCGTGCTCCAGGAAGAGGGCGGTTGAGCGCTCCTCCAGGGCCGCTTCGCTGGGGCTGTGAATGAGGTTGAAGGCGTAGGGGCCGTCTGGTAGCGCCTGGCGAATGCGGTTGATCGCGGCGGCCACCCGCGCGGGCACCAGCCCGGCCGCCCCGAACGAGGCCAGCAACTGCGCGCCGCCGAGCGCCTCGACGAGTGCTTCGGAGGCGATGCCGTTCGCCATTGCGCCGGCGGCGTAGGCGTGGCTGACGCCGTAGGTGGCCCGGAACGCGGGATCGCCAAACTGGCGCGGGTCCACCGCCGGCGCTTCGGCCAGCAACTCCGTCCCGTCGGTGAGGGTGCTGCCGTCGGTCGCCCCGTCGCTGGTCACGCCGACCTGATCGCCCACCCGTACCACGAACAGCGGGCGCTCGATCTCTTGCAGCAGCGCCCCCAGCGCAGCCGGATCATAGGCGACGCCCGTCTGCGGACCGCGCCAGCGGCGCGCTGGGGCGGCGAATGCTGGCGTAACCCGAAGCCCGTGTGTGGTGTTGCTGACCATGCCGACGCCTTCCTTCTTGCCGGTCCCGGCCGACCAGCACCGTACTATAGCCGCCGGCTCCCTGGCGCGGCGCGTGGCGACTGACTGATGCCGTGACGGGCCGCCCTCAACCGATGTAATCACCCCGTCGTTCGGCGGCGGGATGCTACCATGAGGCCATGATGCCGAGCGTGCCGCCGTCGCTGGTCCAGAACGTTGTCCGTGGCCTGAGTGGCGCGTACATGCGCACGTTCCACCAGTTGACGACGGATGTGCCGGCCGACTTCCCGCGCAGCGGCCCGATGCTGGCGATTGTGAACCACTCCAGCCACATGGATGCTGCTGCGTATGCCGTGGCCGACCCGAGCCGCCCGCCGGCGGTGGTCATCGTCAAGGAGTCGCTGCTGCGGACGCCGGTCGTGCGGTGGTTCGTCGCGAAGTGGGGCGCCATCCCGGTCAGCCGGGACGGCCACGATGTCGCGGCGTTGCGCGGCATCGTCGGGGCGCTGCGCCAGGGCAAGCGGGTGGCCGTGGCCGCCGAAGGGACGCGGAGCCGCACCGGCCACCTCGGCCCGCTGAACCGCGTCCTCGTCAAACTGGCGATTGACATGGCCCGCCGCGACATTCCGGTCGTGCTCGGCGTCACCATCGGCACGTATCAGGTCTTGCCGCCGGGGGCGATCCTGCCGCGCCCTGGCAAGGTGCGCGTCTCTATCACCATGCCCCTTGACCTGTCGCCCTGGACCGGGCGCAAGGTGACGGACGCGGACCTGGAAGAGGTCGGCGCGTTCATCCAGCGGCGCATGGCCGCGATGCTGCCGCCAGAACAGCGCCCCGTGCCCGGCACGCCCGTCCTGACGCCACCCGTCCTGACGCCGCCCGTCGTGGTAGCAGCCTCGTCGTCGGATGCAACCCCAGGGACGCGCCCCGCAGACGCCGCCGTCTGACCCGGCTGGCGCGTCCCTAAACAGCCCGCAGCTGCCGCCGTCTCACCCGGCGGGCGCGTCCCTAAACGGCCCGCAGTTGCCGCGCCGGGGATGCCGTCCACTGTTCAGGTCATCCTGAGGTGCGTGTCTGCACCCCCTCTCCCGCTTGCGGGAGAGGGGGCTGGGGGGTGAGGGCTGTCGGGTCAGTCGTCCAGCAGGGCGATGGCCGCGCCGGTGATCTCGTAGATCCGTAGGCGGCCCTTCCAGAGGCTCGCATCGCCGATGATTGCCCAGCCATTGGCCCGCCGCTCTACCTGACGGATGTGGACCGCAAGCGACAGGTCAGGGTCGCCGGGGAGGATCTGCCCGCGATACTTCCAGACCGTTTGATGGTCAGCCAGCGGGGCAAAGCGCGGCGCACGCATCGACGCGCCGAGGTCGCGCTGCAAGGCAAACACCTGGAGCGCTTCGAGGATCGCCTCGACGCCGAGCGAGCCAGGCATCACCGGATCCTGATAGAAGTGGCAGGAGTAGAACCAACTTGACGGGTCCACTCGCCGCCGGGCCCAGACGTAGCCCAACCCGTGCTTGCCGCCGTCCGGCACCACGATGGCCTCGTCCAGGAAGTCAAGCTGCTGGCCGGCGAGTCGGTACGACGGCCGGTCAGGCGTGCCGGCGAACAGCCGCGCGCCGGCCTCCGAGTGCAGGTCGATGCTGATGGCCCGTGCGGCGGCGGCCTGTCCCTCAGGGGACAGGTGCCACGGGTCCGTCTCCGCCCCGCGATCCAGCCCGGCCTGGGCCGCCAACGCCCCGTCCGTGAAGTAGCCGAAACTCGCTTCGCCCTGGAAGAACGGCGCGCCATCGACGGACATCTCGTAGGCGAACTTCTGGATGATGAGGCCATCCATCGTGGTTGAGTCCAGCAGCCGCACGCGGTTGTCCACTGTGCGTCCGCGCAGGTCGATCTCGTGGAGCAGGCGGCCCCAGCCGTCGAGGTTGCGGAAGCGGAAGTCCAGGTCTGGGAAGATGAAACTGGACCCGAGGTGCGCCGACAGGAACCCGCACGGCTGCAACCCGATCTCCATCAGGATGGAGTACGGCGCGGTCAGGCAAGAGTTCTGGCCGTAGAACCAGGCATCGGCCGGCACGTCGTAGGCCGACAGCAGGCTCGCACCGGAGACCAGCGCGCCCCGCTGACCGTCCACTTCCAGCACACGATTGAGCAGTTGCAGGTCGCCGTTCGGCGTGCGCGGCGTGCGGCGACCCTCGTAAATGCCGAAGTCCGGGCCGAATGCGTCGCTCATCGAGCCGTTCGCGAACGCCTGCACGTGGCGCTCACTGAACAGCGGCGGCGACTGATCCGCCAGCCGGTAGCCCAGATCCTTGAACTGGACAATCGGCTTGCCGTTCAGGCTGACCATTACGTTGGCGTGGGCGAACGGCTCCGGCCCGGTGCCCAGGTCGGTCACTTCGAGGCGGTAATGCAGGCGGCTCGTCGTCGGCGTCACCTGCCCACGGCAGCGGACAGCCTGCCGCAGGCCCGGCACTGGCTGGAACCGAGCGTCCACGGTGTCGCGCTGGAACCCGAGGTACAACAGGTAGAACTGCAACAACTGGGCGCAACTGTCGCCCATCAGCGAGCCGGCCAGCACCTGATCGCCCTTGAAGTGGCACGGGAAATACCAATCTTCAGGACTCAGATCCTGCTCCGCCTCGACCAGGCCCAGCCCCCACGGTCCGCCGTGCGGATCGACCGTCAGGATGCGGTCCAGCATCAACATGGCCGGCGGCGGCAGGCGCAGCGACCGATTGCGGCCCGGCTGCGCGTAGCCCGGCCCGAAGACGCTCGCGATGTCGCCCGCGCTCAGCCGTTCGAGGTCCGCGCGGTCGAAGGTGGTCTGCGGGCAGGCGAGCGGCGGCTGAAACGTGCGCTGCGGGGCGTTTCGGCGCTCCGATAGCTCGCTCTCAGTCAGGATAATGCCACCGCCGCCGTCAAGCTCCGCGTCGGTGAAGAAGCCCGCGCAGCCGCCGTCCATCACCAGCACCTTGCGGTCGCCGACAAAGCACTCGTAGCTGAAGAAGAACAGCAGGCTGTCGCCGTTGCGCGCAAACGAGTTGATCGAGATGTCGTAGCGCAGGGTGTCGCCCTCGCTCGGCAGGTCGTCCAGAAACGTCAGCGTGCAGTCGAGCAGGCGGTACACACGCTCGCTGCGGGCCTCGAAGTCGATGCCCAGGTACGAGATCAGCCAGAGGTCGCACTGGCCGGCCTCGACGGCAATCGCCAGCGGGGCTTGCCCATCGACCGAGTACCACGCGCCGACCGGAATGTCGTACTCGGTGGTCATCGAGCATGGCTCGAACGTGCCGCGCTCGGCGTTGATCCGGGTGACGCGGCTGACCAGCAGGTACGGCGGCATCGGCAGGCGCACCCGCCGCTCGTAGGTGTCGATGATCGCGTATTCGGGGCCGAAGACCCTCGCGATGCTGCCCGACGCGAATTCCAGCAAGTCGGCATAGTCCCAGATCGGCGCGGGGGCTGACGGGGCGGGCGCTGACGAGGCAGCGGAGTCGGTCAGGGCGGCGGGCGACTGCTCGCTGGCAGCAAGGGAGCCGGCCGGGGGTGCAAAGGTGTGCCACTGGTCCAGCGCCTCGGACTGCAAGAGCGCCAGTTCGGCCAGTTGCCGGATCTGCTCGGTGCGCGTCCCGAGGAACGTGCCGTGGCCCGCCCGCACCAGGCTGGTAAGCTCGGCCAATGACTCGTGGTGCGGGTAGGCCGGCGGCAGCACCGTGCCCTCGGGGACGGTGGCCGACACCAGCGCGCGATCCGCTGCGGGAGCC
>JBBQBU010000083.1:0-15305 GCA_038318015.1 Chloroflexota bacterium
CTCTTGCGAGAGCGTCAGCAGGTTGTACAGAAACTTCTCGTCGCACTTGAGCAGTTCTACGAACTCCATCAGGCCGCGATTTGACACATTCAACTCGCCATCGAAACGGTAGGCACGCGGATCGCTCTCCACGCCGTAGTCGCCAATCGTGGCGAGGTCGATGGAGCCGGTCAGTTCGCTGATGTCCTGCGACTTCGGGTCTGACGGCGCGAAGGTGCCAATGCCGATGCGCTTCTTCTCCGAGAACGCCACCCGGCAGACCTCGACATCCTCAATGCGCCCGCCGTACTGGTCGTCAACGACCATCCGGCAGCGCGGGCACAGGTCGCCCTCAATATAGATGCCGTACTCCTGCTGCACTTCCTTGCGGATGCTGTCAGGCAGCAGATGCAGCGGCTCCTCGTGCATCGGGCAGCCGGCGATGGCGTAGACCGCACCGTCGTCGTTTCGGGTGTACTCCTCAAGGCCGCGCTTCAGCAGCGTGACGATGGTGGACTTGCCGCCACCGACTGGCCCCATCAGCAAGAGGATGCGCTTCCGGACTTCAAGCCGCCGTGCCGCCGACGAGAAGTAATCCACGAGATGCTGAATCGGGCGCTCAATGCCGTACATCTCCTCGGCAAAGAACTGGTGCTGCGTGTCGCCGTTCGGCAGCGCTTTGGAGCCACCGGCCAGCAGCATGTCGTAGATGCGTGCATGCGAGAGCCGCGCAAGGCTCGGGTTGGCGACGACCAGGTCGAAGTACTCCTTGAACGTGCCGCGCCAGGCAAGCTGCTGTTCCTCCTGCCGAAACGATTCGAGCCGCGAGACGAGACTAAGCATCTGACTCAACTCCATCCGCACGACGAGGTGCCCGCGTGTTGAAGAGTTAGATGCAGAAACTCGGAAAACGATCCGGCTTTCCGCCGCGCGTTGCGCGAGATGTGAGCAGACCAGCGGGTTGGTCGAGCGTCGAGAGGGGACGGGTCGAGTCCGGGGCAGTGGCCGCCACGGCAGTTTGAGCGGCGGGAGTCCAGCGTGGGGCAGCGGTCGATGCGTGTGCGGGCGCGACCAGGGCGGTGCGCTCGGTGGGGCACCGTTGCGCGCAACCTGCAGCGCATTGCAGCGAGTTTGGTGGTATTGGCAAGCTATCGGGAAGAAGTCGTACTCCGAGGATCTGCGTGAGCGGGTAATCCGTGTGGCCGAGGCGGGTCGCCGGGAGACGGAGGGTGCACTGTGGCCAAACTGATCTACGACGCGTGTACGTCGCTCGATGGTTATGTTGCGGATGAGAATGGCAACTTCGATTGGCCGGGGCTGGATGAGGAAGTCTTCGCCTTCATCAACAACCGCGAGAGGCAGATGGGCACCTATCTCTTTGGGCGCAAGATGTACGAGACGATGGCTGTGTGGGAGACGCCAGAGGTCATTCCCCATCTGACCGCAACGGCGCTGGAGTTCGTGCCCATCCGGCAGGCCGCTGAGAAGATCGTGTACTCGACGACGTTGCAGTCGGTTTCTACGGCCAAGACGCGGCTCGAGCGGACATTCGACGCGGAGGCTGTCCGGGAACTCAAGGCAGGAGCGACCCGCGACCTTGCGGTGGGCGGTCCGACGCTTGCAGCGCATGCGATTCGGGCTGGCCTTGTCGATGAATACCATCTCCTTATCGCGCCGATCATCGTGGGGGGCGGCAATCACTTTCTGCAGGGTAAGGTCGGCGTGAAACTCGATCTGCTCGACGAACGCAGGTTCGACACCGGTCTGGTTCACGTTCGGTACCGAGCGAAGAACTCGTGAGAACAGGCCGGATCGGAAAGGGGCCGGTCGTCCTGGTGTGATCGCAGCGGCGGACGCTGCCGGCTGGTTCTCCTACGGCGCCGATACACCCTAACCATCAACCTCTATGAAGAGCGCTCCAGGGAGGACCGCGCTTTCACACCGTTATCCCGAGCCTGCGAATGATTTCACGTTGACGGTACATGGCAGGGTTCTCCCTCGCCCGCTGGGGTGTCCGGCTAACTGTTTCCCATCGCACGGATGTGTCCACGGGCCGAGGCCGGCGATCCGTTACACTTGCTGAACTCGGGAGGTGAGTGACGTGATCCGAGCGCAGATCGTAGGTGCAACAGGGTACGGCGGTGTCGGGATGGTGGAGCTATTGCTCAGGCACCCCGAGATCAGGCTGACCTCGTTGCTGGCGGTCTCCGATATCGGCAAGCCGCTCAGCGCCTTCTACCCCCATTTGCGCGGCTTCTGCGACATGGTGGTGGACGAGGCGAAGCCCGAGCGCGTCGGCCAGGACGCCGATCTGGTGATCTTTTCGACGCCGGATCGGGTCGGCATGGGCTATGCCAGCGAACTGGTGCAGCATGGCGTCCGGATGCTCGACTACAGCGGCGACTTTCGCTTCGCGACGCCGGCGCTGTACGAGTGGTACGCAAAGGCCCATCCGAGCGTCGGGGGCAAGCCCCACCTGACGCCGGAACTGTTCGACCGAGCCGTGTACGGCATCCCAGAATTGCATCGGAAGAAGATTCGCGAGGCGAAAGTCGTCGGCAACCCCGGCTGCTTCGCCGTCGCGATGATCCTCTCGTTGCTGCCAGCCATTTCGGCCGGGCTGATTGACCCGAAGTCGATCATCTCGGACGGCAAAACCGGCATCTCTGGGGCAGGCAAGAAGCCGAGCGCCACCAACCATTACCCTGAGCGCAACGAGAGTGTCACGCCATACCGGATCGCGTCGCATCAGCACGTCTACGAGACGGTCGCGGCCCTGGAGGCTGTGGCAAGCGAGAAGGTGGGCATCACCTTCGTGCCGCACCTCGTACCGCTCACGCGGGGGATCATCGTCACGTCGTACGCCACGCTGCGCGAGGGTACGTCGTCGGCCGAGGTTCAAGCGATCTACGAACAGCACTTTGTAGACGAACCGTTCGTGCGCGTCCTGCCGCTCGGCTTGACGCCGGGACCGAAGGCCGTCGCGGGCAGCAACCTCTGTGATGTCAGCGTCGCCGTTGACGCTGGGAATGGCCGGCTGGTGGTGGTCGGCTCCATCGACAATCTGATGAAGGGGCAGGCCGGAGTCGCGCTCCAGAACATCAACCTGATGTTCGGCTTTCCGGAGACGCTGGCGCTCGACCGCCCACCCATCTATCCATAGTCAGCACGTCTGCGTGCCCATCCTGGCCGTGTCCGCGCGGTCGGGGTGGCGTGCGTTGGCGGAGCGTGCAAGGGGTCGCGTTTATGGAACGTCGCGTCGTCGTCTCGTCCGATCCGCCGAATTACGAAAGCAGGCTCGATCAGGTCGCTGGCTGGATTACGCCGAACGACCTGCATTTTGTACGCAGCCAGCACATCGCGCCGCCGCTTGATGCAGACACGTACCGCCTGCGCGTTGAGGGTGACGCCGTGGGCAAGCCCATAGAGTTGTCGTTGGCCGACCTGAAGGCGTTGCCATCCCGGTCGCAGATCAACTGGCTGGAGTGCGCCGGCAATTCACGGGTGCAGTACGAGCGCGTGCTTGGCAAGCCTGTGGACCCGGCCCAGTTGCCGTGGGGGCAGGGGGCCGTCAGCAACTCGGAGTGGACCGGCGTGTCCCTGTCGCACGTGCTCGACCTGGCCGACATCAGCCCGGACGCCGTGGACGTAATGCCAGAAGGGTTGGACGACGGCAAGATCGCCCGGCCGATGCCGATGGACATTGCGCGGCGGCCCCAGACGCTGCTGGCCTACGCCATGAACGGCGACCCGCTGCCGCCTGACAATGGCTACCCGGTGCGGGCCATCGTGCCCGGCTGGATCGGCACAAACAGTATCAAGTGGGTTGGCCGCATCGTCGTCTCGAAGCAGCCGATCAAGGTCAAGTGGAATACGGCCAGCTACGCGCTGCACGGCCCGGACTACCCTGACGACCCGGCGCTGACGTTCCAGCCGATCAAGAGCGTCGTGGCGCTGCAGTGGGAAGCGCGGCTACTGGCCGGACTTCAGACGGTGCGCGGCTTCGCGTGGTCGCCGCATGGGCGCATCGCGAAGGTCGAATACAGCTTCGACGGCGGCGCGACCTGGGCGGCGGCGGATCTTCTGGATCCGAACCAGCCGATGGCCTGGATGCGCTGGGAAATGCGCTGGGACGCAAAGCCCGGTTCGTACGAGATCGTGACCCGCGCAACTGACGAGCACGGCAACAGCCAGCCCGATTCAGTGAAGTGGAACACTCTCGGCTACCTGTACAACGCGGTGGTGTCGCACCCCGTCACGGTGACGGGCTGACCCTTCGCGCGTGCGAGTCCGCGCCATGAGCGATCACGGGGCGCCTGATCCGTCAGCGGATCAGGCGCTCTTGCGCTCCGAGGCGAAGTCGTTGACGCCGGCCGACTCCAGATCGGACAGCAGCTGGGTCGCTTCGATCAGGTGCTGCACCATCTGGAACTGAGCCGGGGTCAGGGTCTCCAGCAAGCGACACTCGATGTTCGAGATGATCGCCTCAAGCTGATCGGGAAACGATGGGAATTCCTGGTACTGGCCGGTCGTCTGCTGCGTGAGTGTTCGCATGTCCTCGCGTGCCCCCTTGTTTTCTCTCAGGCCTATCGTCTCACACCCGCCGTCAGATTCCCGTTAACTCTTTGCCGCCTTACGTTAGTTCCGTATCAGAGTTTCCTCTCCCCAATGGCCCGCACCGCACGCCGACGTTGCCGTTTTCATGTCATCCTGGCCGTGTCCCGTCACGCACGGTGACGACAAACGTTCAAGATACTGAGAAGTCGGTTAGCGGGCTGCGCCAGGCGACTGGCCGGGCCGACGACCCACGCGCGGCGCGGGCGCGCTGAACGGACGGAGGATGAGATGGCAGCATCGCTGAAGACGAGCCGGCCCGGGCGGCGATTGGGCAGTTTCCTGCGCCTGGGAGTACTGGCGACGCTGGTGGGTGGCATGGCCCTCGGGTCCGTGCGGCTGCCGGCGGAAGCAGCGGCCCCAGTGGCGCGTGCGGCCGTCCTCGCGACCGACGCCACCGACTTCGTGCCGACCGCCGAGAGCCTGCCCCCAGGCTTCCGCGAAGTGGCAGCCGAAGCAACTGGCAGCGTGCTTGAGCCGACCATCGGCCTGCGGCGGACATTCTTCGCCGTTGACAGCGCCCGCCGCATAGACGTGAGTGTCGCGCTCTCCGAAACACCCCCCGAGGCTCAAACCAGCCTGACCGAACGTGTGAATCAGGTGGTGCGCTACTGGGGCTGGCGCGTCACGCCGGGCGAGCCTTTCGGCGACACGGCGTATCGAGCTGTCGGAGCGTCAGAGGACGGCACGCGTGCGTCCCTGCTGATCTTCCGCGTGAATAGCATCCTGGCCGAGGTCATCGTCAGCGGTGACGGCGGCACCGGCGGCCCGCAACTGCTCGAAACCGTGGCGCGCCTCATCGAGGAACGCATTCAGTCGGACCCGGACACTATGGCGGACGTGGCGGGGTTCCCGCCGCCGACGCCGGGCATCGTGCCGGGCTATGAGCCGCAGGTGATCGTGCCGGCCAACTCCCTCGGCGTGGTCCAGCCAGGAGCCGTGGTGCCGCTCAGCGGCCTCGGTGTCCCCGGCGACACAGTTGTAAACCTTTCGGTGAATGAGGTTGCTCGGCCGTGGCAGGGCAGCGGCGGATCCGTGCGCGTGCCGACCGGCATGGAGTACCTGACCGTCGAGACGCAGATTGATGTCAGCGGCCAGACCGAGCTGACGCTGGCCCTGTCGGACTTCTGGGTCACGACGTTCGACGGCCGTTCCTGGGCACCGATTCTCGGGAGGACGCCCGGCCTACCGACCGGCATCGTCCCGTTCTCGTCGTCTCGCCGTGGCTGGCTGACCTTCATGGTGCCGGCCAATCAGCCGGCTATTCAACTGAACTGGCGGGTGCGGACGAACGAGTTGGTGACAACGCAGACCTCCCTGGACCAGACGTTGGTGGTGCCGCTGACCGTGGGCGCGTCGGCCAGCCTGTCGGTCGGTGGTTCGGCACCGGCCGGCGCACCAGGCTTGGCGCCAGCCGGCGGCTCCGGTCCTTCAGCACCCTCAACAGCACCATCAGGTTCTGGTTCTGGTTCTGGCTCTGGCGGTGGCGCAGCGCCTCGCAGCGGGACGCGGCTCCAGTAGGCGCGGCACCGCGCGAACTCGGCACGGTGTGAAGCAGTGCGCGGCCGGGCGTCTGACCGCGACCGGCCGCGCGCTCATGGCTCCGTAGAAGGCCGGGGCGCTACGCCGCGCTGGAGTGAAACCGGGCCGGCTGTATCAGCCGTAGTCCGATGTAGGCTGGCGTCCCCGTCGAGAGCGCGTAGCCCATCCAGGCGAGGCTGGCCCCGAGCAGCACCAGCCCGACCACCCACAGTGCGTCTGGCCCGCCGAGCATCCCGACAATCGGCTCAACGACCAGCAGCGCCACGGACGCGACGATCAGCAAGACGCCGACGCCGCGCGGCATTACGCCCTCCATGGAAGCCAAGCCGCTTGCACGAATACGTCCGGAAGGGGACACCCAACTTCTCCGAATGCTGCCGCCCGGCCCGTCTGGAGGGGCGGCCGTGTAGTTTGTGATCTCCCCGATTGTGCGGGGGACGGCAAGCGGCGACCTGTGCCCGGCGGAACAGACGATCTGTCGATCATCTGGCAGGCGGGCGGCACCGCTGTGCGCCACGCGGTACGGCCGCACAGCCGTTGGCGATAGCACGGAATCGGTGACGAGCAGCACGTGGGCGGTGGACAGCGGGGGCACCGTTCGGGATACGCTTCGCGCGTGACAGTCATCGACGAATCGCCGCGCGGGGAATTGGCCGCCACGACTGATGGCGCGCCGACTGCTGGAAGGTGGCGGCTCACGCGCGCGGCGCTGGCCGAAGCCGTCGTCGGTGTGGCGTTGCTGGTGAGCACCCTGGCAGTCCTCGGCTGGCACGCCGACGACCAGGACTTCTCAATTGACGAGAGCCGCTGGATTGCGACGAGCCGCTACTTCTGGATCACGATCATTGACCGCGACCTCTTTGGCCCGGATTGGCGGCCGAACTACATCGTCCTGACCCATCCGCCGGTCGCACGTTATCTGATCGGCTTCGGATTGTGGCTACAAGGCTGGACGCCGGAGCAGCTAAATGGGCGGTACGACACCTTCCGCAGCCGCGACTACAACCGCCAGCAGGGCAACATTCCCGGCCCCGACTTGCTCGACGCCGCCCGGCGCGTCGTGTTGGTGTCCGCGGTCGGCGCGACGATGCTGCTGTATCCCATCGGCCGGCTGCTCGGCGGACCGGTGGCTGGCGCGGCGGCGGTGGGGCTCGCACTGGCGAACCCGCTGCTCGCGACCCTCTGGACGCGCGCCCTGGCCGAGTCGATTCTGGCGTTCTTCTGCCTGTTGGCATTCTTGCTCGCCGCCCTGGTGGCGCGGGCCGGGCGGGGCCGGCCTCCGTACGCTGTTGCGCTCGCGCTCGGCGCGCTGATCGGCCTGTCAGTGGCAACCAAGCTGACCGGCGTCTTCGTGGCCCTGGCGGTCGGCATGTTTGTGCTGGTGCAGCGGGCGGCATTCTGGCGGGCAGATCGCCGCTGGCCCGGGCCGGGTGTCTGGCTCGACGCGATGCTGGGGGCCATCCTGATTTTCGTCGTCGTCAACCCGCTCCTGTACCCGAACCCGGTCATGCGGACGGCCATGCTGTTCGAGCACCGGCGCGACGAGATGCTGGCGCAGGCGCAGGGAACGCCGCGCCTGGCCGTGCCGCCGGAGATCGGTGCCAGGGCGGCGCTCATGTACCAGCGTACCTTTGCCGAGTTCGGGACCGTGCAGGCATGGACGCGCGTTCCCGCCGATGCGCTGCTGGCGGCGATTGCGTTGGGCGTGGTCGCCCTCTCTAGTTGGCGCTCGTTGCGGCAGGCTGCTGTGCCTGGTCCGAGCCTCTTGCTGCTCACGTGGATCGTGGCGACCTACGTCATCAGCACCGTCAACCTCGGGTTCAACTCGTCGCACTACTTCGCACTGCCGGTGCTGCTGGCGGTGTTGTTGGAGGCCGTGGCGCTGGCGGCACTGGTGTCCGGCGCTGTTCGCATCATCGCCCGGCTGCTGGAGCGTCGACGGCCGGCCTCCACGCCGCCGCGTTGAACCCCGCGCGGCCGGTACACTTCCCCGACGCTTCGGCAGGTGCCGGCCACGCAGCCACGGCTCGGGGGCCATGAGGTAGATCGCCGCTCACGGGAGGCTCGGTCGTGTTCGTACCGTACGCGTTCCTCGATCAGCAGTTTGCTGACCCTGAGCCATACCTCGAGGAGATGCGGTCGCTCATCGCGCAGAGTGCGTTCACGCTCGGAGAGCCGGTCGCCCAGTTTGAGCAGCAGTTCGCGGCGTATTGCGGCTTGCCGCACGGCGTCGGCGTTGCAAGCGGTACCGACGCGCTGATGCTGGCCCTGCAGGCGGTGGGCGTCGGGCACGGCGACGAGGTCATCACCGTCTCGGCCACGTTCATAGCGACGGTCGGGGCCATCGTCTCGGTCGGCGCCCGGCCGGTCTTCGTGGACGTCGACGACGGTATTGTCATGGACCCGGACAAGGTCGAGGCGGCCATTACGCCGCGCACGCGAGCGATTCTGCCGGTCCACTGGGCCGGCAACATGGCCGACATGCCGCGTCTTGCCGAGATTGCGCGGCGGCACGGGCTGCCGATTGTCGAGGATGCCTGCCACGCTATCGGCGCGCGTCTGGACGGGGCGGCTGCCGGCTCCATCGGCGACATCGCTTGCTTCAGCTTCCACCCGGTCAAGCACATCAATGCCTGGGGCGACGGCGGCATGATCGTCACGCGGTCTGATGAGTACAACGCCAGCCTGCGGATCGCCCGTAACTACGGCCTGATTGACCGTGACGAGGCCGAGACCTTTGCCCGGAACTCACGGTTGCACACGCTCCAGATTCCGGTACTGCGCCGCCAGTTGGCCGCTTTCGAAGATGTCGTGGCGCGCCGCAACGACATCGCGGCCCAGTACGACGCGGCGTTCGCGGAGCTGAGGGGTCGCGTTCGGGTACCCCGCCGCCGCCGGGGCGTGCGCCACACGTTCGTGATCTACGTCATCATGTCTGAGGCGCGCGATGCCCTGCTGGCGCACCTTCGGGCGCACGGCGTCGATGCGCGTATCCACTACCCGATCCCCATGCACCTGACGCGAGCCGGGCGCAAGCTCGGGCACCGCGAGGGGGACTTGCTCGTCAGCGAGGCGTACGCGCGCGAGACGGTCACGCTGCCGGCACACCAGTACCTGTCTGACGAGCAGGTGTCCCACACCATCGACGCCGTGCGGTCGTTCTTCACGTAGGGGCGCTCGGTGTTCCCTCACCCCCTGACCCTCTCTCCCGCAAGCGGTAGAGGGGAAACCGACTCATTGCGGTCGGCCAGGCTCTGAGATCGATTGAGGTGCGGCTGTTAGACGAGGCGCGGCACGCCGGCGGTGCCTTCGAGCAGCCGCCGCTTGATGTAGGCGACGGCCCCGCGCACGCCGGCCTCGAAGTCTTGGCGCGAGCATTTTGGGCGGCGCTCGGCCTGCCGGTACACGTCGCCGGCTTCAATCTCCAGCGCGGCTAGTGTGCCAGTGATGTTCTCGTGCAGCTTCGCCTGCACACCTTCAATCAGCACCCTGGGGTCGTGGAGCCAGAACGAGCCGCTGCGGTACTCGCGTGCCCCGGCGAATACTTCGAGAATCGGGATGGCGGGGCGGGCATGGCGACCGTCCTTGACCTCGGCCCAGTCGTGCGACCGCTGCGTCTCGGTAGAGAGTGCGACACCGGCTGCCAGACCGCGCTCGTCGACGACCAGGATATCGACGCCCTGGAGTTGGTCAAGCCAGCGATCCCACGAGACGACGGGGAACTGCTCGCGCAGGGCCAGGACGGCGTGGTGCTGTCGCACGAACGACGGATACGTCCGGCAGGCGCGTGCCCAGACGGCCGAGCGCCGCAGGCCGGGGAGGGTGCTCCTGAGTCGCCGCGCCACGTCGTCCGCGAAGTCGCTCTGGGTGGGCGGGAAGTAGCCCGTGACCATACTGCGGTAGATGCTCACCATGTCCGGGAACGCCGCCTGCTCCACGGCTGGGTCGCGCTCGGTGGGGAACCCGAGCGCGTAGTCGCGGATGGCGATTTCCAGGATGCGGTGGGCTGGCGGCAGCGCAGTCTCAATGGTCACGCCAGGATCATACCGGCGCACCCCGCAGCCGTGCCCGGCTCCCCTCAACCCCCGCCCTCCTCCCACAAGTAGGAGCGGAGGGATGGAGTGCGTGCCGCCTCGCCTTCAGATGCGGAGAGTTGTAGGCATACGCTGTAGCGAAGGATCTCCCGCATCCGCGCCTCTGACCTGTGAGATCCTTCGCTGCGCTCAAGATGATATGGAGGAGGGCAGATAGACCGTGACTACCCGGGCCGGAATCCGCTTCGAAACTGTCCACATCTGAACGATTGCGGGAGAGGGGCTGGGGGGTGAGGGCTTTATGCCTTCAGGCGATCAAAGGCCGCATCGTCCAGGTCCAGTCCGAGGCCTGGGCCGGTCGGCAGGGTCACGAAGCCCTCCTTCGGCAGGATCGGGTTCTGGTAGAGCGTCAGTATCTCCGGATCCCAGACCTGGTACTCGTGCGGACGGACGGCGTTGACGTACGTCGAGTAGAGGTGCAGGCTGGCGGCGCTGGAGATGCCCGCCGATGGGCAGTGCGGCATCGTCGGCTTGTTGTAGGTCGTTGCCAGGTCGTAGATGCGCCGACTCTCTGTGATGCCGCCGGCCATCACGATGTCGGGCTGGATGATGTCCGGGTTGCCAATGTGGATGAGGTCGCGGAATTGCCAGCGAGTGTGCTCCTGCTCGCCTGACGAGACCGGCACGCTGAGGGCATCCACCACCTGCCGCAGGCCCAGGTAGTCATACTGTGGCAACGGCTCTTCGAAGTGGGTGATGCCTAACTCCTCGAAAGCACGCCCCTGCCGAATCGCCGTGCTGACCGAATAGCCGTTGTTGGCATCGAAGCTCAACGGGATCTCGTCCGGCAGGAACTCGCGGCAGAGGCGGAACATCTCGAGGTCTTTGGCCGGGTTGGCGTCCTGGCGGTCGCTGTTCCAGTCCATCCGAATCTTGAAAGCGCGGTGGCCGGCCGCGTAGCCCTTTTCGACCAGCGCCAGCATGTCCTTCGGCTGCTTCTCCCAGCCCAGGCCGATGCTCAGGTAGACCGGCATCGTGGTGCGCGCCGGGCCGCCGAGCAGTTCGCTGATTGGCAGGTTGGCGGCCTTGCCGGTAATGTCCCACAATGCGATGTCGATGGCCCCGATGGCCGTCGTCTGTAGCCCCTTCGGCCCGGTCCGGGTCGTCGAATAGAACATGGTGTCCCAGAGGCGCACCATCTGGCGCGGGTCTTTGCCCATGATGAGCGGCTTGAGCCCCTCGTCGATCAGGCCGCGGAGGCCGGGATAGTTGGACGCCTCGCCCATCCCGATCAGCCCCTCGTCGGTGTACACCCGCACAATTGCGCCGCGAATCTTGAGCGGATCGACGCGGACATCCGTGATCTTCATCGTGTGCTCCCTGGCGCTTCGGTGCGCCGCCGCCTGTCACCCGGCAATCCACGCGGTGGCCGGCCGCCGGTCAGGCCGACGCAGAAACGTATAAGGGCATCTTGAAGCAAGACTCTGGTGGCTCTTGGCGGCCGGCCTCGCAGCCGGTCCGTTACTGCTTCTGGGCGCGGGCCGTTGCCATCAGGTCGTCAGCCATCGTGGCGACGGTAAACGCCGGCCGCCAGCCCAGGTCTTCCTCTGCGGCTCTGATCGAGAGTTCCCACTTCGCGGAGATCTTCGAGACCGGCCCGAGCTGCGGGTCGGTGTTGAAGGTCAGGTCGGCGTCGGGCACCCGCGACTTCGCGAGGTTCACCAGTTCGCTCGCCGTCACCAGCCCGGTCGAGAGGTGGTAGATGCGGCGCGGTGCCGACTCGACGGTCGCGAGCGCGGCCAGACCGCGCGCACAGTCACGGGCGTACAGCACGGGGGTGCCAGCGTCCGGGTCTACGTCGATCTCGAACGGCTGGCCGAGCGCCGCCCGCTCCAGGATCAACGAGGTGTACATGGTGGCTGAGCCGGCCGCGACACGCGATGGCCCGACGATGGCGGCCATGCGCGCGGCTCGAAAATCAAGACCCCAGCGGCGCTGATAGTACAGGCCCAGTTGCTCGCCCAGGATCTTTGATTGGCCGTACCACGTCAGCGGCTCGGCGGGCGTCACGCCCTCCACCATCGGCTGCTCAACGTGCGGCCCATACACGGAAATTGTGCTAGCGAACACAAACGTCGGGACGCCAGCGTCGCGTGCCGCGTCGAGCAGGTTGTGGGTGCCGCCCAGGTTGACCCGCATGCACGCATCCGGGTTCTTCTCGCAGGCCATCGTGACGAGGCCGGCCAGGTGAATGATGGCGGTGAGGGGTTGGCGCTGGACCAGGGCCACCATCGCCGCCTTGTCGGTCACGTCGCCCAGGTGAAGGGGTACGCTTGCTGGGAGCTCCGGCGGCAGGCCGTGTGGCGCTGGTTGCAGGTCAACGGCCACGACCTCGTGGCCCTGCTGGACCAGTTCGTTGACCAGGAAACGCCCGATGTAGCCCGCTGCCCCGGTGACGAGAATCGCCATTGCGCTGGCCTCATTGCCCGAATGTGGTGCGGGGCAAGTATACGGGGATGGCACGGACGATGCAGCCCGCCTGACGCCAGAGTCCGCGCGTGTCAGGGGCCACGGGCGGTCAGTGTTGGGCAGATGCCGGCCAGATGGTCGCCGGGGCGAGCGGCAACGTCATGATGAACTGCGCCCCGCCGGCCGGTGGGCATTCGACGGCTATCGTGCCGCCGTGCTGCTCGACGATCTGGCGGCAGATGAAGAGGCCGAGCCCCATCCCGGTGGCGTACTGTCCGGATTGCGCCTGAAAGAAGCGGTCGAAGATGCGCGGGCGGTGCTCAAGCGGGATGCCCGGACCCCGGTCGGTGACGGTGATCTGTAGCTCGCTCGTCCCTAGCCTGGTCAACATCAAGACGATGGGCGCGCTGCTCGGGCTGTGGCGGACTGCGTTGTCCAGCAGGTTGGTAACGACCTGCTCGACGCGCACCGGATCAACGGTGGCGACCAGTGCGTCGGGTAGCTGCATCACAATCGAGCAGGTTGGCTTGCCGATCCGCATGGCCTCAACAGTAGCGCGCAGGAGCGGCACCAGGTCGGTGGGCTGGACCTCGATGGCAAGCCGGCCGCCTTCGATGCGCGCGAGGTCGAGCAGTCGCGCCACGAGCCGGGAGAGCCGCTCAGACTGCGACTCGATAGCCCGCAATGCGCGCTCGACCAGCCCGTCATTCGGCATGGCACCTGTCCTGAAACTGCGAAGCAGTAACTGGGTGAAGCCGAGCATGCTCGTCAGCGGCGTCTTGAGTTCGTGCGCCGCCACGGATAGGAATTCGTCCCGGCTGCGGATGGCGCGCTGGGCCTCACGGTAGAGGCGCGCGTTGTCGATAGCAAGGCTGGCGCGCTGGGCAAGGTCGATGGCAAGCGCAAGATCGGCGGCATCGTAGCGGCGGCCGGGGTCGCTGGTGAACACGGCGACAGCTCCCAGCACGACCCCGCGTGCCTTGAGCGGTACGGTCATCGACGATCGGAAGTCGAGCCGCCGCATGATCTCGAGGTGCTCGGCGTCCTGGGCGATGCCCGACACATAGGCGTCTGGAATCTGGTGGGTGATGACCGGCTGGCCGCTGCGCATCACCTGAAGGACGGTGCTGCGCGGCGATGCCGGACTCGGCGGGTAACGACGCAAGGCGGCAGCCAGTTCGGCCTTCTCGCCATCAGTGTAGGCGACGGCCACACGCCGGACTGCGCCATCATCCTCCAGCATGTAGACCGTGCACCAGTCGCCAAGCGCTGGAATGGCGAGTCGCGCCGCCTGTTGCAGCGTGACATCGTAGTCCAGCGTTGAGGCGAGCGCGGCGCTGGCGTCGGCCAGAATCGTCGCCTGCAAGAGCGTCTCGGCGTGGCGGTACGCCGTCGTGTCGCGCAGGATGATGACCCGGCCGACAGGTGCGCCGTTTGTATCAGTGAGCGGCAAACTGCGCACGGCATAGGCGCGCGGCCCAGACGGCGCGGGTAAGGTGATGTCGATGGCCTCACCATTCGCGATGGCATCATCGAGCGCCACCGCCAGGGGACCAGCTAGCAGGTCGCGCGCGTTTCGACCGATGGTGGCGGCCGCACTGCACGCCAGCATGCTCTCGGCGGCCCGATTAAGTTCGACCACCCGCATGCCGTGATCAAGGACGAGTACGCCGTCGCGCAAGTCGGAAAAGACGGCATGCCTCGCGGCACCACTGAGACCACCGCCCGAGATGGTCGCCATACCTAGGGCTGCCAACAGTCCGATCACAGGCGCGTCCTCTCGTCGCGGAATGCCGGGCGGAGCCGGGAGCACAGTATGGGGCGATCAGTGAGACAGATTGCCAGGAGAGTACGACTGAAGTGCCTCTCTATCAGGTGCACTGACGCACGAGTTCCGTGCAGTCGTCATGCTTGTTGAGGCGCGCGTCATGGGCATGTGCGCGTCTGGCCCCTGAGTTCTCTGGCCTAGCGGCACGTGGGCGCGTCGTGAAACGCCGAGTACAGCGAGAAGCCCGTCCGATGTACTCGGACGGGCTTCTTCAACACCGGAGTGAGGAGGCACGCGCGGAGGGACTCGAACCCCCAACCTGCGGATTTGGAGGCCGCTGCTCTGCCAATTGAGCTACGCGCGTCTAGGACGCAACGGGCCGTGCCTGGAGCGGATTATCGCATGTTGGCCGGCGTGCCGACAACCGCCCGGGCGCCGAGGCCCCGACGGCAGACCGACAGCTAGCGCGTCTCGCGGTGTGCCGTGTGCTTCCGGCAGCGCGGGCAGAACTTCGCCAGTTCCATCCGGTCCGGGTCGTTTCGGCGGTTCTTTTCGGTGTGGTAGGTGCGCTCCTTGCAGTCTGGGCAAGCCAGCGTAATCAGGAGCCGGTCGGCCTTCTTCGCCATTGTCTCGTGTCCTCAGCAGCGACTCTGCACATGATCGGGGCCGCACAGGCGGCCCCGATCATGAATGGTACTCGGTTCTGTCGTTTGCCGGTTAGGCGACTACTCGTTGATCTTGGTGACGACGCCAGCGCCGACCGTGCGGCCACCCTCGCGGATGGCGAACCGGAGGCCGTCCTCGACGGCGACCGGCGTGATCAGCTCGATCTGCATTTGGATGTTGTCGCCCGGCATCACCATCTCGACGCCCTCCGGCAGGCCGATCGAGCCGGTCAC
>JBBQBU010000084.1:0-15262 GCA_038318015.1 Chloroflexota bacterium
AGCACGCGATGCCGGGGTCATTACCGTGTCGCTCGGGCCGCGCATCCTTCGCACCGAGACGGCTGGGCCGGTGCTGGCGGCGCTGGCCCTGTACGAGGCCGGCGACATGGTGCCGTTCGTGCATCAACTGGCCGACAGCGCAGCGCCCGAACGGGCCTGACGCACGACACCACGAACCGGAGGCCGCCGCCATGACTCGGCCGATCTTCCTCCTGACGGACTTTGGCCTGACGGATACCTACGTCGGCATCGTCAAGTCCGTCATCCTGAGCATCCTGCCCACCGCCTGCCTCGTGGATCTGACCCACGACATCCCGCCACAGGATGTTCGGGCCGGCGCGTACGCGCTGCTGACGGTCGCTCCCTACTTGCCTACGGACGCTATCGTCGTGGCCGTGGTCGATCCCGGCGTCGGCACCGACCGCCGCCCCGTGGCCGCGCAAGTGGACGGCCGCACATTCATCGGCCCCGACAACGGGCTGCTTTCCTGGGCACTGGCAACCTTGACGGCCGCGTCATCCCCGAGCGCCGGCGAACCGACGCCGATCCGCGCGGTCGTACTGGATCATCCAGAGGTCTGGTTGCCAAACGTCAGCGCCACGTTCCACGGCCGCGACATTTTCGCCCCGGTGGCGGCGCATCTCGCGTCGGGCTTGCCGCTTTCGACCATCGGCACGGCAACCGACACGCTCAGGTCGCTTGTGCTGCCCAGCGTCGAGCGGGAAGCCAACGACGGTGGCGCGGTGTTGGCCGCGCGAGGCGAGGTCATCCATGTTGATCGCTACGGCAACCTCATCACCAACGTTCTGGCCGCCGACGTGCCAGCGAATCCGGTGACGAACGTGGACGACTTCGAGGTACGGGGCGTGGCGGCGCACTATCAGGCTGGCGACGGCCCGCTGCTGGCGCTGATCGGGAGCAGCGGCCGCCTGGAGATATCCGCGCCGAACGCGAGCGCTGCCGCCATGACGGGCGCAGGCGTCGGCGCGACGGTCGTCGTCACGAGCGCGGACGCCTCCTGACCCCTTGACTCCTGATGTTCCTCGTTTCGTCGCCTCTGCTACGATTCCCCCATGGCCTCTGAACCGCACTCCGGCCCGGCTCGCACCGCCTCGCTGATTTCGCTTGGCTGCAAGGTGAACCAGAGCGAGCTACGCCAGTGGACCGCCAGTCTGGCGCGCGCTGGCCTGACGCTGGTCGATGCTGGGCAGCCGGCCGACCTTGCCATCGTCAACACCTGCGCCGTCACCAGCGACGGCGACAAGGCGTCGCGCAAGGCGATCCGCCACGCCGCGCGCGAGAATCCAGACGGCTACGTGGTGGTCACGGGTTGTTACGCGACGGTCGAGCCGGCCGCCGTCTCCGAACTCAATGGCGTGAGCCTCGTGGTGACCAACGACGACAAGGACGCGCTCGTGCGTCGCCTGGCTGACGCCGGCTTCATCGCGCCGATGGCCGACGACCCGCTGGGCACCATAGACGACAGCGCCACCGCTGAAGCCTGGGTCCACCGCTCGGAGCGGCCCGGCTGGATCACTCGGATGCCGGCCCTGGAGCGCAAGGCCCGCGCCTTCGTCAAGGTGCAGGACGGCTGCAACAGCCACTGTACCTACTGCATCGTGCCGGCCGCGCGCGGGCCACAACGCAGCCGCTCGGTGAAGGCCATCGTGGACGAAGTGAACCTGCTGTACCGGCTGGGGTATCGCGAGGCCGTGCTGACCGGCGTTCAGATCGGGGCGTACGGCGCGGACTGGGACCGCGAGACCGGCCGGGTTCGCCGAGGCAACGGCCCGACCCTGACCGACCTGACCGCACGTCTGCTTCGCGACACGCCAATGCCGCGCATCCGTATCTCGTCGATCCAGCCGCAAGACTGGCCGGCTGGCCTCCTCGAACTGTGGCAGGATTCCAGAATGTGTCGGCACCTGCATCTGCCGCTCCAGAGTGGCTCCGATAGCGTGCTGCGCCGGATGGTCCGGCGCTACCGGACAGCCGACTTCCGAGCGCTGGTCGAGCGCGTGCGGCTGGCTGTGCCCGAAGTCGCCATCACCGCCGACTTGATGGTCGGGTTCCCAGGCGAGACGGACGCCGAGCATGCCGACACCATGGGATTTGTCCGCGAGATGGCGTTTGCCGAGCAGCACATCTTCCGGTACTCGGCGCGGCCGGGTACTGCCGCTGTGCGCCTGCCGGACGAGGTGCCCCCGCCCATCATGAAGCAGCGCAGCGCCGAGGCCCGCGCTCTCGACGCGGAGATGCGTGAGGCGTATCAGCAGCGGTTCCTGGGGCGCACGCTCGATGTACTGTGGGAGGAGCCAGCGCCCGCCAGCCTACAGGACGGCGCAGGGGCGATGTGGACCGGCCTCACCGACAACTACCTCCGAGTCTACGCGCCAGGCGATGCGCTCGAAGGGCAGGTGACGCCCATCCGGCTTGTGGAACGCGCCACCGACCACGGACTGCACGGCTTCATCGGCCAGATCCAGCAGGCACCTGCCGGGTCCGCCACGTCGCTGACCGCCCTGGCCATTCCGGCAGCAACTGCACACTGAGAGGAAGCGACCCGATGGATTCTTGTCTGTTCTGTCGCATCGTCAGCGGGGCGATACCGTCCAGCACGGTCTACCAGGATGAGCACGTCACGGCGTTCCGCGACATCACGCCACAAGCGCCGGTGCATGTGCTGGTCGTCCCTAACGAGCACGTCGGCTCCATCAACGACCTTGACGACGCCCATGACGCCGTGATGGGCCGGCTGCTCCGGACCACCAAGCTGGTCGCCGAGCATGAGGGTGTGGGCGAGAGCGGCTACCGCCTCGTGATCAACAACGGCGCGGACGCGATGCAAAGCGTGGCGCACCTGCACGTGCACGTCCTGGGCGGCCGGCACCTGGGGTGGCCGCCCGGCTGACACGCAGACGGCCTGCCCCAAATTGCTTGAAGCAGGCCGCCATCTACACGTGAGAACGGGTCAGGTTTAGCCCAGCGTGCCGCGCGTGGCCGACGAACCTGTTGGGTTGCCGGGCGAGGTCGAGCGCCAGTCCTGGTTCATGGTCTCCGTAGCGGAGTCCATCGCCTTCTCGTTGACCTTCAGGCCGTCCTTGCGAAGCTCCCAGGCCACCACGTCCAGGATGATCTGGTTGATGTCCTGAACTGCATCCGTGTACGACCGGTGGTGCTTCTCGGCCAGCGCAGCTGTCCTCTGGTCGCCCAGCATCAAAGCCGTGCCGTACAGCATGTGGTAGCCGATGGCCGCGAGGTTGAATGCCGTGTAGTCGTCACGCAGCGACTTCGACACGGCCTCCGGCCGCACCTTGTCGATCACGCCGGCCGCCGCACCGAAGACCGCGCTCACGGCACTCTTCAGTACGCCGCCGCTCGTGCCGCCAATCGAATCCAGGTGCGCCTTCATCTGGTCACGCTGGCTGCGGACCATGCCGTGGAAGCGCCGCACTGCGGCAGCCGCCTTCTGGTGATCCTTGACCTTCTCGACCTGTGCGTCAAGCGCCTCTTCGATGTGGCTCTCAAGCGAGTACATGTCACCGACGTAAGTCCGGATCGTATCGAGCTGCTTGTCATCTACCATGTGTGCATACTCCTTTTACTGTCGATGGCGGCGCGCCGGGACCAGACCTCCGGGGGCATTGCGCCGGCCGGGCTACCGGTCCGCAGCAGGTGGCTCGCCATCTGCTGCTGCTGCAGACGACACGAGCAACATCCGTGCCTTGCTATCGACCATCGTGGTTCCGTTGCACCCGGACCAACAGGCAATCGCCCACAAATGTCGCCCAGGCGACTGAACCGTACGCCGAGGGTGTCGTATAGTTGGGCGGCAAACACCGCCGATTCCGCAGAAGCGCGAGGCTCGTTCGTGTCCTCCATCGCCGATCGTGGCGTCGCCGAGTCGCAGGCATTGGAGGCCGCGCAACGCGGCGACCCAGCCGCCTTCAACGAACTCGTGCTGATGTATCAGACGAGTGTCTTCAACGTCGCCTTGCGGACGCTCGGCCACCCTGAAGATGCTGCCGACGCCGCTCAGGAAGCGTTCATGGCTGCCTATCGGGCGATTGCCGACTTTCGGGGCGGCTCGTTCAAGGCGTGGCTGCTGCGGATCACGGTCAACACCTGCTACGACCTGCTCCGACGCAAGCAGCGGCGGCCCTCGACCTCGCTCGATGTGATCCTCGAAGAGAGCGGCGAGCAGACCACCTTCGCGGATCGCGAGGTCGGGCCCGAGCGCGCGGCGCTCGGGGCCGAGACGCTCAGCAGCGTCGAGCAGGGGCTGTTGATGTTGCCAGACGACCAGCGGACCATCGTGGTGTTGTGCGACATCCAGGGTCTGAGCTATGAGGAGGCCGCCGAGATTGAGGGCGTGGCTTTGGGCACCGTCAAGTCCCGCCTGAGCCGTGCGCGCTCCCGCCTGCGGCAATTCCTGATTGAACGTGGGGAACTTCCGGCCGAACTTGAGCGTCATGAAGTATGAACGGGGCAGTGCAACCCATGTGGGCACTGGCCTTGCACAGTAGGACGGACGGCGTGTCAGCGTACAATCGTGCGGCCCGAGCGGGCGGCGCGGCGGCTGATAGCAGGTGTCGCTGTGCCCGTACCCGCACGAAATGGCGGCGCATCATGCAGAGGCTGGGTAGCTTGACGACTCGAGGAATTGCGGCTCGTGCGTGACCTGGGCCGGGCGCACCACGCGTCAACCGAGCAGCTTTCGGCTCTGCTCGACCGCCGGTCAGACCCGGACGAACAGGCGTTCCTGACGGACCACGTCGGAGACTGCGTGGTGTGCTCCAGCGAACTGGCCGACCTCCGTTCCGTTCGGGCGATGCTCCAGGCGATGCCGGTCTACTTGCCGCCCCGCCCCTTCACGATCCCGGTAGCAGACGCCGTACCAGTCGCAGCGGTGGCCGCCAGTCCGACTGTGGCCGCCCCTGAATCGTCTTTGCCTGGATTGTTGCGTTTCGTTCCGCGGTCGCAGTTGACCGTCTTCACGCGGGCGCTCAGTGCGGTAGCCGCCGTCCTCTGCGTGGTGCTGTTCTCGGCTGATGCGATGCAGACGGGGATGGATGCGGTGTTGCCGCTCCGCGACGCGTCCCCCGCCATGCAGATCACGGCGTCTCGCGCCCCGACCTCCGCATCGGCACGGTCGGTTGCGGAAACGGCAGCGGCAGAGCAGCCGGCGGCCCAGCCAGCCGCCGTCGCCGCCGAGAGCGCACGCTCGCAGCCGGCCTCGGCCGCCGCGAGTGCAGCCGGTGGCGCGGCCAGACCGTCTGAGTCGAGTGCCATCGTCACGGCAACGGCGTCCAGTCGCAGCGAGTATCCGCCGCCGGCGGCCGCTGCACCGGCCGCACCAGCGGGCAGTGCAGCAGCCCCCGTGCCAGCACCGCCCGCACCAGCGGGTGGCGCGGCGGCATCCGCGTCGGCTCCTTCGGCAGCGCCCGCGCAGGCGGCAGCAGCACGGCAGCCGGCTGCACCGAAGCCGGCCGCACCCCAGTCAGGGCCTCCATTGGCTGCCGCACCACAACCACAGGCAACCATCCCGCCGCAGGCCACCGTCGTGGCGTTCACGGCAACGCAGCCGGCCGCAGTCCCGACCGTGGCCGCCAGTAGCCGCACACCCGCCGCCGATGCAGCCGCGCCGGCTCAGGCAGCGTCCGCGCCGCCTATCGGAGATCAGATCAAGCCGGCCACGGCTTCGGCCACCACGCACGGCATGACCCCGCTTCGCACCGCATCGTTCGTCTTCGCGGTGGTCGCGGCGATCCTGCTGGTCGGCTCGATCATGCTGGGGCGGGCTGACGGCCAGCGACGGATTGCCGGCGCGGACTGGCGGACGTAGCCCTCACCAACCGGCGTCGCGCGTTACCAACCGTGCTGGAGCCGTGAGCTGAAACGCATCAGGACGGGCGCTGCAACAGTGTCGCCGACAGCCCCAATGACGCCAACAGCCGGCTGCCGTCCGTCACGGTACGAGGCGGCATGTCGCCGGGCGCGGCGCGACGCACCACGACCGGCCACGTCGCCCCCACCTCGGCCGCCGGCCATGCAAGCAGCCGGTCGGCCGGGATCACGACCGTGCCCAGCCACTCCGGCTGGCCGACACGCGGCCCGTCATGTGCGTCTGCTCCCTCACGCATCGCGGCATGCTGAAGGTCAGCCTCGCGCACGGCCACGAGGTCGCCGGCAGCAAGCACGAACTCTCCGGGCTGCACCCAGCGCAGCGGACGCACCGAACCGCCAGCCTCCGCAATGGCCGCGCGGACGCCGACCGGCGCGCGCACCGGCTCGTCTGCGTGCCGACCTATCGGGTCGGTGTCGTCGGGCTTCGGCATGCGGCGCGTCAGGCGGCCCGGTCGGGGCGCGGGAGATCAAGCGCCATCACATCGAGGGCCAGCCGGGCATTCACATTCTGGTCCAACATCTGGATCACGTCGCGGACGTTGCTCACCGCTGCTGCGGCGTCGGCCGGCGTGAGCATCTGTGCATGCCGCTCCAGCACCGACCGCCGGTCCAGGTTGACGACGCGATGGTGCAGCCCGTTCTGGGTCAACAAGACATCGCGCCACCAGCGCAGCCATGCGGCCAGCACTTCGCGCACGCTCTCCTGGTCCTTGCTCCAGCGGTCGCCCAAAGTCCGCGAGTACGCCAGCCGTGCCATCCGGTCGCTGTTGAACAGCATCGTCAGGTCGTCCAGGTGCTTCGTTCGCCGCTCAAGCGCCTTGTCATCGCTGGCCAGTGCCAGCGCCCGACCGACGCAGCCATCCGACAGCGCGGCCAGCAGTTCGGCGCGGTCGGCGGCCAGACCCCGGCTCACTTCCAGATGCTCGGTCAGGCGGGCACGGGGCAACTGGCGCAACCGCAGGTGCTGGCAGCGCGACACGATGGTTTCGAGCGTAGCCTCGGGGTCTACCGTCGTCAGGATCATGACGACCGATGACGGCGGTTCCTCAATCGTCTTCAACAGCCGATTGGCAGCGTCCGGGTGCAGCAATTCGGCCTGCTCCAGCACGTAGACCTTTCGGAAGACATCGGCCGCGCGGAGCGCTGCGTCGGCCTGGATCGACTCGACATCCGCCACGCGCAGAACGCGATGCGGCGGCTGCACGCCCACCACGCGCACTTCGGGATGGCTGCCACTCTCGATCAGTCGACAGTGCCGGCAGGCGCGGCACGGCGGCTCCGGGGCAGCCCCACCATCGACCAAGAAGCCGCGGTCCAACAGCGACGGCGGTGCGGCCGGCCCCAGACGTTCGCAGTTGAGCGCCTGCGCCAACCGCATTGCCAGCGTGCGCTTGCCCACGCCCAGCGGCCCGCTGAATAAGTATGCGTGGCCGATCCGCCGGTGACTGATCGCCCGGCGCAACTGTTCCACCACGCGCTCGTGCCCGACGATGCCCCAGTTTGACGTGGCATCGACGGGCGCGATGCGTGCAGATCCGGCCACGTGGCCTACATACCCGTGAGCGGCGGCGGCTGGATACGGAGATCGTTCGCCACCGCGCGCACATTGTTGACGCCGCCAGCCACCTCTTCGGCGTACTCGCGGTCCTCGTCGGTGATGACCTCGCCGGCCAGCGTCACGACGCCGCGCTCAGATGTGGCCTTCAGCCCGTGAATCCAGATGCCCGCGTTGGAGATGAGCACGGCCTCGACGCGAGCGGCCAACGCCAGATCGTCGATCGCTTGCAACGATGCGGCGGTCGGCGTGACCTCGGCCCGTTCAAGGGTGTAGGCCAGCAGCTCTACGGCCTGGTCAATTTCCAGGTTGGCCGTGTTAATCGCCATATCGTACGCGTGCACGTCCAGCATGTCCGCGTTGTACATGTAACGGATGAACCCGCTACGCTCACGGTCGCTGCGACGGATCATCTCACTAGCGGTGTTTGGGTCCAGGTTCCCTTGGTGGCGCTCAATGACGCGCTGCGTCCGCACGGCCGTCGGTGCCAGCGTGATCGTCCGCAGGGCGTGGCTCATGCCACGCATCAGGAAATTGCCCCCAAGCCCGACGATGACGGCATCATCGTCCTTGGCGAACCCGTAGACGCCGCTTCGCACCACGATGGCGTGGCGGCGACGCTCTTCGTTGAGCCGTTCCCAGAAGGACGGACGCGTCTCAGCGATCTCAGGCGCGTTCGCCTCGACTTCGCCAAACTCGCGCACGTAGTCCAGGAGCAAGCGATGGTCGAGGTAGCGGTAGTTGAGTCGCTCGGCCAAGGCGCGGCCGATCTCGTCACCACGACTCCCCAGCAGACGCGCAATGGTCACAACTGGCATGACAGCCTCCGCGCTCCGACGCGCACAAGCTTCGCCGGCTTCGGCAATGCGGCATTGTAACACCCGCCGCCGCGCTCCGGGTCAGTTATCAGGCTCGCAACAGGCAGGTGGGCGGATCAACGCCACCGCGCCAGGACCATGTGAGTCTACGGCGCCCGGACGGCCGGCGCTGGCGACGCTACTGGCACGGCTGGCCCGGCCGGCCGGGCGTTGCGCGCGGCGGCCGACGACGCCCCAAAGCTGAGGCTGGGCGAGGCGACCGGCGGTGCCGGCGCTGACGGGTCACGCGTGGGCGGGTCAATGCGCGGCAGCGGCGTCGAATCGGGGATGGTTGGCGCAACGCCCTGGGTGGCCGTTGGCGGGACGGCACCGCCAAGTGTGACCACGACGCGCGGAGCGTCCGGATCAATCGGTCGGGTGACGGCCGTCCCACTGGCGGCAGTGTCCCCGAGTAGGGCGCAGCCGCTCACCAGCAGCAGGGCCGCGCCGGCCAGCGCGCTGAACGTGCCTGTGCGCCAGCGACCGGCGAGGGTCGCCGATGCCGATGTCCACTCATGTGCGCGCCTGCTATCCATCGTCGTGCATGCTGTCCTCACTCAGTTCAAACGGCAAGAGCGCGCGGAATAGGACGGGCGCATACCACCGGAAGGCCGAACACGCCGCAGCCACGTCTGCCTGCCGCACTCTTCTATCGCGGTGCAGCCATGCCGATGCTCGATATTGCTACGGTGGGCGGTCTGGACTACAATCGCTCATTACTCCTGAGAATGTGATGACGAGCGTTAGCGCGCGTTGACTGACGGGTCTGTCGGCCTGGATGGCGCACGGTCATGAAGGATTGGCATGGGCGTCACGGCCCGAAAAACGGCCACCGGTTTGACTCCGCCGCCCACTGTCATCACACGCCGCGCCGACCGGCCACCTCGTGGTGACTCTGGGAGGAGGCGCGATACCGCAGCGACGCGGCAGCCGTCGTCGTTGTGGCTCGGTGCCGTGATCCTCGCCATTCTCGGGGCGACGCTTGCGCCACTGGAATTGCTGCTGCCGAAAGTCCCCGTCCACGGTCTTGTCCGCGACGCGCAGACGGCCGAGCCTATCAGCGGGGCGCGCGTCCAACTGGGACAACTGACGCTCACCACGGACACAGATGGCGTGTTTGAGATTGAGCGCGCCAGCCTCGCAGACCCCCTCCAGGTGGATGCAGATGGATACGCGCCGCTGCGAAGCCGCCTCTGGCCCCGGCCCGCACTGAGCGTCAGTCTCGTGCCGCAACGGTTCACGCTGTACGTCCGCGACGGTGAGACCGGCGAGCCGATTCCTGCGCCACAGGTTGGCGCGGCCGGCACCCGTGCGCGGATTGTTGGCCCCGGCCGCGTGGAGATCGAGCCGGCGCGTGTGGGCACCACGCTGACGCTGGCCGCCGATGGCTTCCGTGAGGCCGCCGTCCAGTATCGTGGCGGCACCGAGGCCGTGGCGGACCTCCAGCCACGCATTCGCGGCGTTGTCGTGGACAGCACGACCGGCCAACCGGTGGCCGGGGCATCCGTCACTGGCGACGGTCTGATGGCGACGACCCAGCGAGACGGGGTGTTTGAACTCGAACGCCGGCCGGCCGGGCCGCTGCGGGTACTCGCGCCGGGCTACCGCCGCGCCGAGTTGGACGCGTCGCAGGGGCGCGAACTCCCCGTCCAGGTCGAACCGTTCCAGGTGCGCGCGCTCTATCTGACCTACTTCGGCGTCGGGGATCGCGCCTTACGCGAAAACGTCCTCAGCCTGACGCAGAAGTCGGACGTCAACGCCGTCGTCATTGACGTGAAGGGCGACCGCGGCAAGCTCACCTACCGCAGCGCCGTGCCGCTGGCCGAGGCCGTAGGCGCGAACGATGCGCCCACCGTCACGAACGCCGACGCGCTGCTGGCGTCACTGAAGCAGCGCGGCCTCTACACCATCGCGCGGATCGCCGTCTTCAAGGACGACACGTTGGCGCGCAACAGTCAGCGGGCCGGTGTGGACGTGGCGATCAAGGAACGGTTGAGCGACCGACCCTGGACCGATGGCGAGAATCTCGGCTGGGTCGATCCGCTGCGCCCGGAGGTGTGGGCGTACAACATCGACCTTGCGCGCGAGGCGGCGCTGCTCGGCTTCGATGAAATCCAGTTCGACTACGCCCGCTTCCCCATCGAGGCGGTCGGCGGGGCGGCCACCGGCAGTCAGGCACGGTACTCGCGGCTGTGGATCACAGAGGCGGACCGCGTCGAAGCTATCGGCACGTTTCTGCGCCGCGCCAGCGATGAGGTCCGGCTGGCTGGCGCGTTCGTCGGCGCGGATGTCTCCGGGTCAGTCGCCTGGATGGACGGCGACAACGGCGTCGGGCACGAGTTGACCATGCTGGCGCAGTTGGTCGACTATCTCTGCCCCACCGTCTACCCGTCATCGTTCCAGCGCGGGCTGCCGGGCCTGCTGAACTTCCCGCAAGTCGTCCAACAGCCGTACACCACCGTCTTCGAGAGCGTGCGCCGCGCCCGTGCCCGCACCGCCGAAACGGGCGCGATCATGCGGCCGTGGCTGCAATACTTCGACGACTATGCGTGGCAGACGGGCCGGGCCTTTCGGACGGCCGACATCGACGCGCAGCGCCAGGGTGCCCTCGCAGCCGGGGCAGCAGGCTGGATGATGTGGGATCCGTCCAACAAGTACGCGCGCGGCGGCTTCGGGGCGCGACCGTGACGGTCAGTCCTGGTCCCTCGCTTGATCCCACACTGTTGCAGCGCGTCCTGGCCGAAGCGCTGGCGACCGGCGGCGACTTCGCTGACATCTTCGCGGAGGACCGCCGCGCCACGACGTTCGGCATGGAAGATGACCGCCTCGACCGCCTGCAATTGACCCAGGAGCGCGGCGTTGGCGTCCGCGTCGTCTGCAACGGCGTGACGGGGTACGCCTACGCTGATGGCTGGGACGAGGCGACGCTACTGGCCGCTGCTCGGGCCGCCCGCGATGTCGCACGGGGGACCGGGTCGAACAGGCCGGCCGTTCGACTGGTGGCCGTCGAAGGCGGCGCGGGCCAGCGGATATCGCAGCCTGCCGAACACACCAGCATCCTCGAACGGGCCGCCCTGCTAGAGCGAGCCAATGCCGCTGCACGCGCAGCCGGCCCTCAGGTGCGGCAGGTGACCACCCGGTTCGTCGATCAGGTGCAGCGGGTCATCATCGCCAGTTCGGACGGCGTGCTGGCCCAGGACGAGCGCCGCGTCGTGCAGCTATACGTCGCCGTGACGGCCGAACGCGACGGACTGCGGCAGGTCGGACGGCGGTCGCGCGGCGGCCAGATCGGGCTGGACCTGTTCGAGCGCCACGCCCCGGAGGACCTGGGCCGCGACACTGCCGATGGCGCGATCCGCATGCTGGACGCCATTCCGGCCCCGGCCGGCACCATGCCAGTCATCGTCAGCAATGGGTGGGGCGGCGTGCTGTTCCACGAGGCAGTCGGGCACGGCCTGGAGGCCGACCACATCGAGCGGCGCAGTTCCGTGTATGCCGGCAAGCTCGGGGAGCGCGTCGCCAACCCCATCGTCACCCTGGTGGACGACGCCACAATCCCGAATCATCGCGGCTCGTTTCAGGTGGACGACGAAGGCGTGGCGGGTCAGCGCACGCCGGTGGTCGTCGGCGGCATCCTCGAAGGCTACCTGACCGACCGCAAGCATGCGCGGCTACTCGGGCTGCCGACCTCGGGGAACGGGCGGCGGCAATCGTTTCAGAAGCTGCCCCTCCCCCGGATGACCAACCTGATTGTCGAGCCGGGCACCAGCACGCCGGCCGATATCCTGGCGGACACGCCAACCGGCCTGTTCGTCATGAGCCTGGGCGGTGGGCAGGTTGATACCACCAGCGGCCAGTTCGTGTTCAGCGTCACGGAGGGGTACTTGATCGAGAACGGGCGGCTAGGGACGCCGGTCCGTGGCGCGGCGCTGGCCGGCGACTCGTTCTCGGTGCTGGCCCGCGTGAACGCCATCGCCAACGACTTCGCGCTTGATCCGGGCCTCGGAACATGCGGCAAGCAGGGCCAATACGTGCCGGTTGGCGTCGGGCAGCCGACCCTGCGCGTCGCCCAGATGATCGTGGGCGGCACGGCGTGACGCCCGACCCGAGCCTGCTGGATATCTGCGCCGACGTGGTGGCCCGCGCCCTCGCAGCCGGCGCCGACGAGGCGGAAGCGTACCTGGAGTCGTCCACCTCACGGACTGTGGACGCGCGCGGCGGCGAGTTGGAGTCGATCACGAACGCCAGCGCGCGGGGTGTCGGGGTGCGCGTGCTGATCGGCGGGGCGCTCGGGTTCACGTCCGGCACGGACCTGGACGCAGCCGGCCGCGCCGACCTGGCCGAGCAGGCCGTCTGGCTGGCCCGCGCAAGTGCGCCCGATGCCGCGCGGATCTTGCCAGACTCAGCCCCGCTGCCGGCCGCCGACCTTGCCATCTACGACCCGGCCGTTGCGGAGTTATCGATTGCGGCGGTGCTTGACATTTTGACCCGAACCGAGCGCGCTGCCCTGGCCGACGATCCGCGCATCGACGCCGCCCACATCGAGCGCTTCGGCCAGACTGTGGGGCAGGTCGCCATTGCCAACAGTCGCGGCGTGGCAGCGAGCGCCATGTCTACCTCGTGCTACATCTCGCTCAGCGTCATCGCGCGCGAGGGCGACGTGGCCGAGCGAGGCCATGCCAACATGGTGGCGCACGGCCCCGGCCCGCTCGACCCCGAGAGGGTCGGCATCCGCGCGGCGCAGCGTGCCGTGACGGCCATCGGGGGCAAGCCGCTGGCAACGCAGCGCGGCACCGTGGTCTTCGAGCCAGAGACCATCGCGGAGTTCCTGCGCGGGCTGGCCCAGGCGCTGGCGGGCGACGCGGTTGGGCGCGGGCGCTCGCTGTTCACGGGCGGCACGGACCGCTTCGGATCGCGCGTCGGATCCAGCGTCGTCAACCTCATGGACGACGGCGCGATGCCGGGCGGGCCAGCCTCGTTCCCGTTCGACGGCGAGGGGTCGCCATCGGGCCGCACGTCGCTGATCGAGGGCGGTATCTTGCGCGGCTTCCTGCACAACGCGGAGTCCGGCCGTCGCATGGGCACCGTTTCGACCGGCAACGGCGTGCGCCCCATCTACCGCAGCCTGCCCGAAGTCGGCCCGACGAATCTGGTGCTGCGGCCCGGCGAGCGTGCTCCGGCTGCGCTGGTCGCCAGCGTTGACGACGGCCTCTACGTCGTCTCGACGCGCAACGTGGGCGGCATCAACGCGGTCAGCGGCGACTACTCGGTCGGGGCGTCCGGGCGGCGCATCGTGCGCGGCGAACTGGCCGAGCCGGTCAGCGGGGTAACGCTGGCGGCCTCGATGCTGGATCTGCTCGGCAACATCCGCGAGGTCGGCTCAGACTTCCGCTGGTGTAGCGGCCAGGGCGGCTACGTCGGCGCGCCATCGGTGGTCGTAGACGACATGTCAATCGGCGGCAGCTAGCCCCTGGCGTTTGGCTCCGAGGTCGGGTGTTGTAGGAGCCTGGTGCGGCCAAGCCCGATGAGCGGGGCACGATTCTTCGCGTTTACTTACCTCGTAGGAGCTTGGCGCTGCCAAACCCGCCGCACACGCCGGGCTGGATGGAGGCCCGACAGCCTCTCGCCGCACACCAACAACAAAGGTGCTAGCGGTTCTTGCCCTTCCGGATCTTCACGTCCGTCGCCTCAAACAGCAGTTCGTGGATCTTCTCGCCGTCAGCTTCCATGTAGTCGCCCACCTTGACGGCCGTTCGCCTTCGCGCCCTTGCCGTTCACGGTCGTGCCGATCAGGTTGCCCTGAATCGTGTTGTCGTCACCCTTCACGCGGACGCCCTGCTGCCCGTTGTTCGAGATCAGGTTGCGGCTGGCCGGTGTCGTTCCGCCTACCTCGTTGCCGGTGTCCGTGGCTTCGATGACGACACCGTCGCTTCCGTTGCCGGTGTCGCCGCCGCTCGCGTCCGTGCCGATGAAGTTGCCGACGATACTGTTGCCGCCCAGATTCTCGATGCGGATACCGTCAGCCGGCCCGCCGAAAATCGCCAACCCGGTCAGGGTCGTCGCGCCGCCCCGAATCCGGAAGACCGGGCCGTTCGGCTGCGCCGACCCGTCGATCTCGACACGGATGACCGTGTTGAGGCCGCGATTGTTGGCGTTCCCGGCGTTGGCGGCGTTCGTGTTCTTCTCCGCGCCGTCCTGCGTGTAGCCGTCAATCGTCATTGGCACCGTCAGGTTTGGCAGGAGCGGGTCCGGCGAGATCCGGGCGACCGGCGCGTTCGCCAGGTCAGCCTCGTCGATGTCAAAACAGGATGCGGTCGTTGGTGCCAAAGCCACTGCCGCTGCTGTTCGTGCAGCCGCCGCCGGCCGCTCCTGCGTTCAGGCCAGGATGGCCTCACGGAGCGAGCACGCACCCGTGTTTCCACTGGCACCGCCCTCGTCGTCCTCAGTGGTGACGGTCAGGGTCGCGGCAGCCGCGCCCTCGTTCGTTGCCAGCAACGCGAGAAGCGCCATAACGGCAGCGCACACGAGCGATCCAGCAAGCCGAGAACAGACGGCCAGCGATGTGGATTTCAGAATCTCCCGCTCCCACTCATGCATACATGAGCGGCACCATCCTACGCGGCGGCACACCAACCGTCAACCCGGACAACCGTCGTTGCACCAGATTCGTACCGCGCCGGGCCGTTGAAGCCGGCCCGTACGTGCGCGTCCGCCATGACATCACCGTGGCCCAAAGCAATTGCCGACGCGGCCCGCCGCGCGCTACGATTGGCCGCCTTGTGAACGCCCTATCAGCCCCCCTATCCGCGATTGCGCGCCGTGGCACGCTCGTGCTGCTCGTCGCGGCGGCTGCCCTGACGCTGGCGTTCGACTTGCGCGTCGTTGGCCTCGTCGTTGTGACGGCCGGGTTCGGCATTGCGGGGTATGGCGTGGCTGGCCGACT
>JBBQBU010000085.1:0-15238 GCA_038318015.1 Chloroflexota bacterium
CGACGTGGCTGCCCTCGGAGGGGTGTCAGAGCGGTTTAATGTGGGCGTCTTGAAAACGCCTGTGCGCAAGCACCGGGGGTTCGAATCCCTCCCCCTCCGCCCCGGAACCGTCGTTGCCCCCGTGGCTTACTGACCGAAACGTCATGAACAGTCAGGGAGACACCGGGGAATCCGCTACACTCCCCAGGTTCCGCGCCTCGGACTGGGAGTGCCCGACCCGTGCGATTCACCCGCCTGCTGTTCTCGTTCGTCCTGGCTGCTGCCATGCTGTTCTGCGCTTTGACGCCACCCGCCACACAGGCCCTGGCGCAGTCCGCAGCGTCGATCTACGTGCTGCCGATCCTTGACGGCACCGTCAACGAGCGCCGTGTACGCGATGTCGTGGACCGCCTCGGGACTGGAAATGGCAACGTGCGGGTCGGCTTCAGCGGGGTCTACCGCTACATGGCCGAGGTCACCGACAGTCGTTCCAAAGAAGAGGACCAGTCCACCGACCACGCCGCGAAAGTCGAAGGCCTGGAGCGCATCGCAGCTGCCGCGAAGGCCGCCAATGTGCCCTTCCTCGTCCACCTGAACGGCGGTCGCTGGGCCGGCGGCGGCGTCCTGGTTGATCGGCTGATGGGCGATCCGCAGGTGATGGCCTGGGACAAGGACGATCAGCCGTGGTCGTATTCGAAGGACGGCGAATATCACTTCTCCTTGAGCAGCTACAACGAGTTAGTCCGCAAGTACAAGCAGCGCAACCTCCAGACGGCCGCAACATGGCTGGCCGACTTCAAGGCTGGTCCGGACGGCCACCTGCTCGTCGGCGTCTCCACTGACTCGGAAGTGCTCATCAACACCCACGCCGGCTACGACTACAACCCGATGGTGCTTGAGGAGTTCGCCGACTGGCTTCAGGGCGGCGGGGTCTACGACGCATCCGGCAAGGGACGCTGGGCCGGCCAGGGTCTGGACCTTGGCATCAAGGCGCTCAACGAACGCTGGGGCACCACCTACCGGGGCTGGAAAGACGTCAAAGCGCCGCGCACGCCGTCCGACTCGGCGTCCTGGAAGGACTGGCAGCGGTTCCGCGCGCTGCTGGTTGACCACAACGTCCAGGAGCAAGTCGATTGGATCCGCGCGGGCGGCCTGACCACGGTGCCCGTCTTCGCCCACCAATCGCCAGCCCTCGACGTTGACGCCGCCGCCGATGTCCTTGATGCCGCCCAGGTAGATGGCGGCGGGACCGGCATCACCACCTACGGCGAGAACGCCGGTAACGCGGCCCTCTTTGCCCAGGTAAGGGCGTACGGCGCACCCTGGGGCATCTTTGAGTACAACCCGCGCACCGACGACGAGGCTGCCGCGCTGGCCGCCCTCCGGACGACCGCCGAGTACGACGTCGCGATCCTCTGCCCGTACCACTGGGACAGCGAAGGCGGCGACAACGAAGTCGGCTACACTATCCGCGACACGGCATTTGAGCGGGCGCTCAAGCAATTCGTTGCAGAAGGCGGCCCCGCCGCCCGCGAGCAGCAATCAGGCTCCCACGGCAACAGCTTCGCCGTCTCGCGCGTCCAGGCCCGCGCCCAACTGCTCTAACGAACGCCCTGTCCCCGCGCGGAGACAGCGGTGCGGCGGGCCTGGCCTACAGCACCTCGTCCTGATCCTGGTCCAGACCGCCGTCGCGCAGCCAGGCCCGCCGCGCCGCGCCTGTCACCACGTCCTGCAACCCGAGCGCGGCCCGGGCCTCCGTGGCCGTGGCGAACGAGCCGGCTACGACGACCGCGCCGTCCCGACCCGCCCGCTGCCGCGCGCTGTCGATGGCCGCGCTGACGGACGACGCCCGCACCGGGTCGATGGGCGCGAGCGAGCGCACAGCCGTCGCCAACGCCTCGGCCGGCAAGGCGCGCGGACTCGTCGGCGTCACCACCACCACGCCGTCGGCCAGCGGCAGCAGCACCCGGAGGATCGCGCTGGCGTCCTTATCTCGCAAGATGCCCAGCACCAGCCAGAGCGGGCGCGTGTGCCAACGCTCCAGTTCGTCGGCAAGGGCACGTGCCGAGTCCACATTGTGGGCCGCGTCGATCAGCAGGCGCGGGCGCAGGCCAACCAGTTCGAGGCGGGCAGGCAACCACGCGTCGTGCAAGCCCTGCTCAACTGCCTGCACCGTCAGCGGCAGCCCGAACGGCACCAACGCCTCGGCTGCTGCAACCGCCAGGGCTGCATTCTGCCGCTGGTGTTCGCCGACACCCTCCAGCAGCGTCGCCAGCCCCAGGCGTGCCACAAACTGCCCGCCGGCGACCCGTTCACGCGCTGCCAGCGTCCCGATCACCTCGCCGGCGGTCCCGCGTGCACGGCGCGCCCGCAACGGCGGCACGACGCGCAGCACCGCCCCCATCACCGTCGACCGCCGCTCGATCACGTCGCGGGCCGGCGGGCGCTGGGCTGCTGAGACGACCGTTTGCCCACGCCGCACGATGCCCGCCTTCTCCGCCGCGATCTCGGCCAGCGTCGCGCCGAGAATCTGCCGGTGGTCCAGGCCGATCTTTGCCAGGACCGCCACGTCCGTGTCGAGAGCATTGGTCGCGTCCAGACGGCCGCCTAGCCCGACCTCGACCAGGGCGACATCAACGCCAGCCCGCTCGAAGAGCAGGACCGCCAGGACCGTCGCCAGCTCAAACGTCGTCGGCGCACCGGCCTGCGGGTGGAGCTTGGCGAGCCGGCCCACCAGATCCTGCAAACGGGCCACCACCGCCGCGAACCGCTCACCGTCGACCGGCTGGCCGTCCAACCGAATGCGCTCCCGGAAGTTGTGCAGGTGCGGCTGCGTGTACGCCCCGGTGCGCCAACCGGCCGCCTGAATGATCGCCTCCAGGTAGGCAATCGTCGAGCCTTTGCCCTTCGTACCAGCTACGTGCACGATCTTCATGCGCTTGTCCGGCGCACCAGCCAGGTCGAGCAGCGCGCGCGTCCGCCCGAGTTTCCAGGCCTCGCCGGGGGCCGCGTCTTTGCTCCAGCCGACGCCGCGCTCCCAGTCTGAGAAGCGGTAGAGCCACGCCAGCGCCTGCCGCTCGCGGGCCACTGCGGCGGTCGCGGTCGCCTGTTCGCCGGCCGTCATCGGACGGGCCGCGTGCTGGCGGTCGGCCACGGCCCGGCGAGCAGCGGCAGGAGCTCGGAGAGTTGCTCGACGACGGCCCAGGCCGGCACGCCACGCTCCTCCAGCAATCCGGCGCGCGGCCGAAACCCGACAAACGGCACCCCAGCCTGCATGGCCGCCTTACCGTCCATCCACGAGTCACCGACCATCACCGTCCGCTCCCCCGCCGCGCCCAGGCTCGACATCGCGTGCAGGATGCCGGCCGGGTCTGGCTTCATCGCCACCTCGTCGCGGGTCAGCACCAGGTCAAACGCCGATTGCATCGCGAATAGTTCCAGCGCGGCAAGCGTGGCCAGCCGCGCATTGTTCGTCATCACCGACAGTTTGAAACCGGCGTCGCGCAATGCGGCAAGCGTCGCCGTCGCGTCCTGCTCGACCGTTGACGCCACCATGCCGGCTGTCTCGTACTCCAGCACGATGCGCCAGCCCTCATCGTAGAACGCGCGGTCGTGTGCCGCTCCGGCGTCGATCATCTGCCCGATGGACAGGTGCGTTAGCTGATCGTCCGTCGCGTCAGGGTGCCCTGCCTGACGCAGCAGCGCCAGCAGATCGCGCCGACAGCCGGCGAAGTCAATCTGCGAATGAACCAGCGTATTGTCGAAGTCGAAAACGATCAGACCGCTCACGCTCACCTGCCCCGAAAGCTTTTGCCGTGCCGCGCCATCGTGCGCCAAGATGTCAGCCGCGCGGTGGCTCTTCGCCCGCTGCATAGTTGTAAAAGCCACGTCCACTCTTGCGCCCGAGATACCCCGCCGTCACCATCTGCTTCAGCAGAGGTGGCGGCGCGTAGCGCGGTTCGTGGAACTCGTCGTACAGGATGTTGGCGATGTAGTACGCCGTGTCCAGGCCAACGTAGTCGATGAGGGTCAGCGGCCCCATCGGATGGTTCGTGCCGAGCAACATGCCGACATCAATATCTTCACGCGCGGCGAACCCTGATTCAACCATCCGCACCGCGTCGAGCAGGTACGGCACCAGAAGCATATTCACGATGAAGCCGGCGCGGTCCTTCGACAGGATCACGCGCTTGCCGAGCGACACTCCGAAGCGCCGGCCATCCTCCACCGTCTCGTCGCTGGTGGTGATGGCGCGCACCATCTCGATCAGGCGCATCACCGGTACGGGGTTCATGAAGTGCAGCCCGAGTACCCGATCAGGCCGATTCGTGACGCTGGCAAGCTCGATGATTGGGATGGACGACGTGTTGCTTGCCAGGATCGTCGCAGGCGGGCACACGGCATCCAGCGTCCGAAACACGTCCTGCTTCACGGCCAGTTGCTCGGTGGCCGCCTCGATGATGAGGTTGCAATTGTCCAGCGCCGCAAGCTCGGTGACGCCGCCGAGAAGGTCGCTGGCAGCGTCGCGTTCGGCCTCCGTGAGCCGCCCGCGCTGCGCCGCCGTGCCCAGCGACTGGCGGATACGCTCCAGGCCACGCGTGAGGGTCGCGTCGTCTACTTCGCGCACGATCGTCTGATAGCCGGCCCGCGCACACACCTCTGCGATGCCGGACCCCATCAGCCCGCAGCCAACGACGCCGACCGTCCGAATCTCCATGCACTCACCCTGCCCCGCACTCGTCTGGCCTGCCGTCAGGACCGTCATTCGGCTGCCCGTGCGGTTGCCTTGTGGGTATGGCCTAATCGTAGACCGGCAACCGGTACGCCCCGCCGCTTGACACCCGCGCGGGCCACATCATACCGTTTTGCGCGATGCCGACTGCCCTCGCGCGTTCTGTCGATGCTCGCACCCTGGCCGCTACGGCGGCGCTGGTTGGGCGGTCACGCCACCTGGATAGGCTGACGGCGCTGCTGGCGCAGCATCTCGCAAAGTTGCACATTGCCCTGCTGGTGCTGCTGCTGGTCGGCGGCAGAGGGCCATGCGGCCGGCAGCGCCGCGCGACTGGCCTACGGATCGCCCTCGCGCTGCCCATCACGATGCTGACTGTCGGCGTGGTCGGGCGGCTGGTGGCACGAGAGCGGCCGTTCTCGGTCCACAAACATGTGACGCCCCTGCTCGACCATACCCCGTCCCGGTCGTTCCCGTCGCGCCATAGCGCATGCGCCGCCGCGATGGCGACCATCGCCTTGCCGACCGAGCCGGCCGCCGGCTGGCTGATGGCCCTGGGCGCGCTCGGCCTGGGCGTCAGCCGCGTTTACGCCGGGTTGCATTACCCGTCGGATATCGCGGCGGGCTGGCTGATCGGAGTGGTGATCGGTATCATCGCCCGACAGAAGGAGTTTCCTGGTGTCTCCTGGCCCTAGGCATCGTTTCATCGTGACCGCCCTGGTGAGCATGGCGCTGCTGGCCGCCTGCACCAGTGCCCCCGCGACGCCCACGCCTGCCGCCAAGTCGGCCGCGCCGGTCAGTTCGCCAGCCGCGTCGCCGTCGCCGCAGGCCCAGGCCAGCGCGACTGCACAACCGCCTCGCCCGGTTGTCGGCGGCGGGGCGGCCCAGCCACGCGCTGCTGCAACCTCCCAGAACATCGGCGGCAGCGCCATCATCATCGTGCCGACGCCCAACTTCTCGACCATTGCCACGTCGGTGCCGGCACCATTTGCGCCGACCGTGGCGATCACGACGGTGCAGCCGGCAGCGGTCGTCCAGGTGGTCGGCACGCTGTCGCGCATCCCGACAGCCATCCCGTCAGGTGGTGGCGGCGCGGGAGGCGGCGGCGGTGCGAGTGGCGGCGGCACGGGAACAGGTGCCGCAGCGGCGGCAGGCGGTGGTGGCGGCGGGGCTGGCATCCAGACGATTCCGGCCGTCGTGACGGCAACTCCGCCAGTACGGATCAACCCCCAGCCCCAGCCGACCATCGCCTTCCCCGGCCGGTAGCGCGTCAACGCCGGGCAACCAAAAGCGCCTGGGAGCAGCGATCCACTCCCAGGCGCTTCGTGGGTCAGGCCTGCGCCAGACCGCGACGGTCAGGCGGGGGGGCTGAGTTCGTTGATCTTCTCGCGCACGCCATCCGGATCAGTGAACCACTGTGCGTTGAGGTCGGTGTAGACGGACCACTCGGCCGGCACCGCCGAATCGTGGAAAATCGCGGTCACCGGGCACTCCGGCTCGCATGCCCCACACTCAATGCACTCGTCTGGGTTAATGTAGAGTGTGCGGTCGGCAGCCTCATCACCGATGTAGATGCAGGAAACCGGACACACGTCTACGCAGCTCTGGTTCTTGACGTCGATGCATGGCTCAGCAATCACGTACGTCATAGCGTCACCTCCCAACCGGGGCGGCCTGCGCCCCTGTATACCTACGATAGGTGGGTCAGGTAAACAGCAGCGGTAAACAGGGGTAAACGGTTGGTAAACGTCGAGGCTGGTCCGCAGCATGACACGGGTGCCACAGCGACACCACGGACCGTCCGTCCGAAGCAACAGGTGGTGCCGGTAGCGCCGCCGGCCGCCGAACCGGCGACCCGTGCCATTCGTTCGCCGCGCCGGACCTCCGAGAACGAGCGCGCCGCCGCCCGCATGCTCGGCCGGATGCCGCGCCTGATCGCCTCGGCACAGGATCTCGAAGAGGGGCTACGGCGCTCGGCAGAACTGGTGGCCGAGGCCGCACGCGCCGATATCGTATCGATCCGGCTGGGCAGCATTGGCCGGCCCGCCATCGTGCACCGGCGGCACGATGTGGGCGACGCATCCATCGACAGCCTGCCGACCCGGCTGGTGGTGCCGCTGGTGCTGCGCGGACGACGGCTCGGCGTCCTGACAGTGGCGCGCCGGCAGCGCCGTCCATTCTCGGCTGCTGCCGAGGTCATCGTCGAGTCGTTCGCCGGGCCGATCACGCTGGCCGTCGATAACGCCCGGCTGTTTGGCGCGCTCCAGGACCGCCTGGCCGAGTTGTCGCGGCTGGGGGCGGCCAGCGAGGCCGTTTCGGCGCTGGGCGACCTAGACGAGGTCGGCGCGCAGATCGCTCGGCAGGCCGCCGACCTGGTGGAGGCCGACCGCGCCGCCGTGCTGATGCTCGACCCGCTGGGCGAGTCGCTGGTGGCATTGCCGACCGCCTACGGCGTGCCGGCGTCCCACCTCTGGCGCTTGCGCTTTCGCCTGCGCGACAGCGGCCCGCACGTCCGCGTCTTCGAAACCGGCCGCCCATACATCAGTAACGACGCCGCCGGCGACCATCACGACCCCTGCCGGTCGCCGCGCGCCCTGGAAGAGTGGTCGGTCGTGGCGGTGCCCCTCCGCTCCGGCTCGACCATCGGCGTGCTGCGAGTCTCCAACAAACGGCGCGGCCTGTTCACGCGCCAGGACTCGCGGCTCCTGGCCGTCTTCGCGGCCCAGGCGGCGGTGGCCCTCAGCAATGCGTCGCTCTATCAGCAGGCCGTCCATGAGCGCGAGCAGCTCAAAGAGCTTGAACGGCTGAAGTCGCAGTTTCTGTCACTCGTCTCCCACGAACTGCGGACGCCGCTGTCGTCAATCAAGGCGTCGGCCGAGGTGCTGCTCTCCACCGCCCCTGCCGATGCAACGGACGCCCACGTGCGCCTGCTCCGAAACATTGATCGCTCCAGTGACCGGCTGGGCGCGCTCATCACCGATCTGCTGGACCTGACGCGGCTGGAGGGCGGACGGCTGGAGCTGCACCGCGCATGCGTGGATGTGCGCGAGATCGCGGAAGAGGCCATCGCCACCGTGCGTCCGCTGATCGACGGCCGCCGCCAGAAGTTGAGCGTGTCGTATGACAGCCTGCCGTGCATTGTCAACGGCGACCGCCGGCGACTGGAGCAGGTGGCCCTGAACCTCTTGACCAACGCCGTCAAGTACGGGTGCGTGGACGGGCGCATCTGGCTGCTGGTGCACCGGGCAACGGACGGCACCATCCGCCTGGAGGTTCGCGACGACGGCCCGGGCATCCGCGAGAGTCAGCAGCGGCTGGTCTTTGAACGGTTCTACCGGCTGGACACCGACGAGACGCGCCGCGCCCCCGGCACCGGCCTGGGCCTGCCCATCGCGCGGGCGCTGACCGAGCTACACGGTGGGCGGATCGACCTGCGGAGCGAGGCCGGGCGCGGTAGCACGTTTGTCGTGACGTTGCCGGCTGCCGATGCCACACCGTTGCCCGCACCAGGAGCAGATCCGGCCACGCCGCCCGAAGCGCTCTTCGCGCCGGCAACCTCGCGAGGCGCATCATGAAGATCCTGATCGTTGACGACGATCACGACTTGCTCGAAGCACTCGGCCTCGGGTTGCAGCTGCAATGGCAGGGCATCGACGTCGTGACGGCCACGGACGGCGAGGCCGCGCTTGACGCCTTCTTCGAGCACCTGCCCGACGTGGTGCTGCTGGATGTCGGACTGCCGCGCCTGGACGGCTTCGCGGTGCTGCGCCGCATCCGTCAGGTGTCTGACACGCCCGTCCTGATGCTCACGGCGCGCGGCGAGGAACTAGACAAGGTGCGCGGTCTGGAGATCGGTGCGGACGATTATGTCACCAAGCCGTTCAGCCCGCTGGAGTTGCTGGCGCGCATCAAGGCCGTCCTGCGCCGAACGGAACTGCCGCCGCCCGTCCGCGTCACGCCATCCTTCAGGGTCGGGGAGTTGACCGTCAACTTTGAAAGCCAGGAGGTCAAGCGCGGCGAGCAGGCCGTACCCCTGAGCAACACTGAGTATCGGCTGCTCTATCACCTCGTCCGCAACGCCGGGCATGTTGTGCCGCGCGAAACCCTGCTGGCGCGCGTCTGGGGCGACGAGTACCGCGACCAGACCGACTACCTGAAGGTGTACGTCAGCCGCCTCCGCGCGAAGCTGGAGGACGACCCCGAACACCCGCGCCTCATTTTGACCGAGCGCGGCCTGGGGTATCGCTTCGCCCGCGCGCAGGCGGCTGCTGGCTCGGTCCGGCCAGCGCCCCTTTGACCGCTTCCACAAGCGCCGCGAGGCGGAACGGCTTGCTGAGGACGGACGTGATGCCCGGCGGCGGCGCCGACGCATCCATGTCGCTGCCCCAGCCCGTGACCAGGACCACCGGCGTGGACGGCGACCGGCGCTTGACGCCTGCTGCGACCTGCAAACCGGTCAGGTCAGGCATGCCGTAGTCGGTCAGCACCAGATCGTGCACGGCCGGGTCGAACTTCGCCAGCGCTTCTTCGCCGCCCGAGCAGGTAGTCACGTCGAAGCCTTCCAGTAGCAGCAGCCGCTGGACGATGACGGCCAGCCCGGCCTCATCGTCGGCGAACAGGACGTGGCGGCGACGGTCTGGCACGATCTCAGCGGGACGCGGGGGCGGCGCTTCGGCGGCCACGCCAGCGAACGGCAGCTCCATCCGGATGGTCGTCCCGCCCTCTGGTACGCTCGTGACGGATAGCTGCCCTCCTCGCCGCCGCACGATGCCATACGAGACGGCCAGTCCCAGGCCCGTCCCGCCCTCTGCCTTCGTGGTAAAGAACGGCTCGAAGACTCGCCGGGTTACCGCCCGCGACATCCCAACGCCGGTATCCGACACGTCAATCTGCACCACGTCACCCAGTCGCCGGCCAGCGACGCGCAGCCGGCCGCCGCGCGGCATGGCATCCACCGAGTTCAGGATCAGGTTCGTCAGCACCTCACGCAGTTCGAGCGGCTCGGCGGCAACCAGCAGGTTCGGCTCAAGGTCCACGTCCACCGTGATCTGGTGACCACCTGCTTGCACTGCGTCACGCCAGCCTGGCCGCGTCAATTCGATGGCGTCCGCTGCAAGCTTCGCAAGATCGACGACGGCGATGTCGGCCTCCGTGCGGACCCGCGCGAACTCCTGGATGCGGCGCACTGTCCGCGCCCCGTCTTCAGCCGCTTGTTCAATCTGCTTCAGCGCGTCAAGGAGCCGGTCCGGGTCGATGTTGCCGCGCTCGACTTCAAGGCGCGCAAGCTCCGCCCGCCCCAGGACTGCCGCCAGCAGGTTGTTCACGTCATGGGCGACACCCGACGCAAGCTGCCCGAGCGCCCGAAGTTTCTCGACCTGAGCTGCGCGCTCGTCGGCGTGGCGGCGGTCCGTCACGTCCCGCACCACGACCATCGTCCCGTTGTCCTGGCCGCCGACCGGCACCGCCGTGACCGCCAGCACCCGCTCGTTGCCCTCGACATCACCAACGAGTTCGCGCTCGCTAGCCTCGGCGCGGAGGCGACGCACCAAAACGGCGGGATCCAGCGCCTCCACTTCGCCGCCCTGGTCGGAGGACCGCAGCGGCGGCAGGGCGTTCGGCAGCGGCATCCGGATCAACTCGTCCTGCTGGCGACCCAGGATCTCGGCGGCAGCGCGGTTCGCCGTCGTGATGAGGCCGTCCTCACCGACCAGCAGCACGCCGTCCGTCATGCTCTCAAGCAGCGCTTCCAGTTCGGCGGCCCGGCTGGCAGCACGACCAGCCGCCTCACGTTGGCGGGCATAGGCTCGTGCATTCCCGATGCCGACCGACGCATGCATCGCGAGCAGGCCCAGCACTTGCGCGTCCTCAGCATCAACGGTGTCACTCGCGCCAGCCCGCCGCGCCGAGATGACGCCGATCACCTCATCCCGGAGGATCAGCGGCGCGGCCACCGCGGCCACCACCGAGTTGCGCTGGCCGGCCGGCACGGCGCCGGCCCAGCGGGGGTACTCGTTGATCCACAGGGACGTGCGGGACTCGAATGCCCGGCCGACGACGCCCTCGCCGGGGCGGCGCGGCGGCGGCGGGTTCGTCGGTGACGGCGGCGAGAAGCGCGTCGGGCGCAGCAGGCCGGCGGCAGCGTCCCACATGAAGAGGCCGACACCGTTCGCATGCAGCAAGCGCCGCGCTTCGGCCAGCACCAGATCGAGAATCTCGCTCTCGTCGAGGCGGGCCACCATGGCTGTGGAGATTCGCTGAAGGCTCAACAGGCGCTCGGCACGGCGGACGGCCGCCAACTCCAGGGACCGCGCCCGCAGCAGCGTCCGCACCCGGGCTTCCAGTTCGGCCACGTCGAACGGCTTCGCCAGGTAGTCGTCTGCGCCGGCGGCCAGGCAATCGATCACACCATCGCGACCGCGCGCCGACATCATCAGGACCGCGACCGTGCGACCCAGCTTTGCGCGCATCTGACGGCAGGCTTCGAGGCCGTCCGTACCCGGCAGCATCACGTCGAGGACGATCAGGTCCGGCGGGTCAGCCACAAGTCGGGGCAACACACTGGTGGCATCTGCCGAGAAATCAACTGTAAACCCGGCGTTCCCCAGGACAGTGATGACGAGATTGCTGACATCAGGGTCGTCGTCGATCACCAGAATCCGAACGCCAGCGTGATCTCCTGGCGTGGACGCCGTCCCCGGAAGCTGAGCCGCTGTCACGATCTCCAATTCACTGCCCGATGCGCGCATGGTGCCTGATGCATAGTTTGTCCGCAGTACGCCTGTAACACTGCTGTTAAGGAAGCGTTGCCGTATGGTAGACCCGAATGTTGCAACACCGCCACGTTATCCGTAGTACATATGCACTGTCTTTGCTTCAGTGGCACGACCCAGATGTATCCGTGCAGCCTCTGCCAGGCCACGGCCGGCACCGGGTGGCAGTTGTGACGCCGTCGCAATAGCTCGCACCGTCACGCGCAGCGACGGAGTTAGCGTTGCACGATTCGCGCCCGACTAGCCGCGCGGGAGCAGGGACCGGGCAATCAACCCCAGCCCGCCTATGAATAACACCAGAATGATGAGGGTGTTGAACAGGCTGGTTGGTCGAAAGAAGATGGTTAAGTTGGCGAGGATGCCGGCCCCGATGATGGCAAGCCCACCAATCACAAGCAGCCATCCCAGGATGCCCCTGCCGTTGTAGAAGAGCAGCAGGATGCCGAACAGTAACGGCACCAGGCTCAACCCGAATGCGTTGTAGCCGTAGAAGGACCAGAAGCCCGACGTGACCGTCACCTGATTGAGCAGCAGGTACCCGCCTGCTACCGTCATTACTGCACCTAACAAGAAGCTGCCGAGGCCGCCGGATGTGCCGCCGACATCCTTCAGTCCGCCTTCATGCGCGCCCACCATGCGCCGAGCCATCGATTCCCCCGCCCCGTGGAATGTGTGTTGACCCTTGCCCCGCTTCATGGTAGCGTGCGCCAGGGCAGAGGAGTGCGAAAATGCACCACAATTTGGGAACGAGTTCGGAAGCCGACAGCCGGACCTGGGTGCTCTGGGACGGCGAGTGCGGATTTTGCCGCCGCAGCGTCTCGTGGGCCGTGCGCCATGACCGCGCCGGCATCTTACGGCCGATGCCGTACCAGCGTGCCCCCTCCCCCCCGATGACCCCGCGTCTGCGTCGCGCCTGCTCCCGAGCCGTTCATGTGGTCACGCCAGAAGGGCGCATCTTGCGAGCGGGCCGGGCCGCCCTCTACATCATCGGCGCGTGCGGCTGGCCGCTGGCTGCGCAGGTGCTGAGCGTTCCCCCGTTGGTCTGGCTGGTCGAGATCGGCTACCGCATCGTCGCGAACAATCGGCCGCTCTTCGGGCGGTTCCTGCTGACGAACGAGCCGACCGACCCCGCACTGACCGGCGAGGTCTGACGGCGGAGATCGGCAAGCTCTGACCGGCCCGGCCATCGCAGCTCGGTCAAAGCGTGCCCATCTCAGTCCCGATACTGGCAGCAGCGGCCTCCAGGTCATCGACGGTCGCTGCCGCCAGCGGGATGCCCTCCGCGCGATACCGCCACTCGGTGTTTTGCTCGATCTCGCCGGGCGCGAATACACGGTCAACAACTGGTGCGCGGCGGCTAGCTCGAACCTCTCGAACGATGGTGTCGACGCGCTGGCGAAAGGCCGGTAGGTCAGTGAAGGCCGCCACGTTGATCGCCAGGCAGAAGTGGCCGTCCTGCCCAGCCTTCAGCCCCTCCACCATGTTGCCCAATTCGGCGCCGTAGGCTGCCCCGGACAGCACGCTTGAGAGGACCCCGACCATCATTTTGCCAGCCCCGTTCCCTTGAAGCCGCCAAGCGGCTGCAACAGGCCAGCCAGGGCGGCTTTGGCGTCCGTCGTCGGCTGGCCGGCGGCGTCGAATGCCCAGCCTTCCGGGATTGGCAGCCCCTTCGGCGCGTACACGCGAATCTTGCCGTGTGCCGACCCGCTGAACGCGGCGTCGAACACGAGCGGCGGCTCAGTGTCGGCCGGGATGGCGATGCCCAGCGGGTTGATGCCGACGATCTTGTCCAGGCCGCCCCAGGCCGCCATCGTCGGGAGGGCGTTCGTCGTCGCCAGCCCGACCATGCCGGCTTCAAGAGCAATCATGGCGAAGTAGGCCATCGCACCACAGTGGTTGCTGCCACGCACCGCCGCCGCTGCGAGGCCGGTCGTGCGTGCCCGCTCGATGCCGGCCTGCATCGCGAAGGTTGCTGCGATCTGGCCCATGCTGTTGTCGCCGTCCACGACCAGCGCCGCGCCAGCATCGCGCGCAACTTGGGGGACGCCGCGCGGATTCACGCCGTCGGTTGTCAACTTCTCGACGTACTCCGGAACACGCAAGACGCCGTGCGAGTGAACGCCCCGCAAGTCTGACACGCCGAACGAGTCGGCCAGACGCCCGGCATCCTCAGCAGACATGCCGCACTGTGGGAAGATCGCGGCAACGGCAGCGTGCAGGCGATTCGCCGCTACGCGCCGTTCGCCCTCTACGGTTGGGTAGCCTGCCACCGTTGCTCCTCACACGCCGGCGCGGACGGACCAGCAATGCGCCCTACGACGTGATCCTACTGTCGTCATCGTAGGGGCGAATCGCTGGCACGACCGCCCTGACTAACCGGCTACTGGTCCATCACCGAGCCGTCTGCGTGCAGTCGGGTGCCGACCCAGCGCATCTTGTACGGGTGCTTCTCGGCGGCGTCCGGCGCAAGCTCGATGCCGATGCCGGGGGCATCCGGAATGATCAGGTAGCCCTTGCCGTCGTGCCGGATCGTGGACTTCACGATCTCCGACTTCGGCGGCACGTCCTCGCCAATCGGGTACTCCTGCAAGGCGAAGTTCGGCACCGCAGCGGCGATCTGGATGCAAGCCGCCGTGCTGACCGGGCTGAGCGGGTTGTGCGGCACCACGCCAACGTGTCGGGCCTCCGCCAGCGCCGCGATCTTCTTGGTGCCCGTGATGCCGCCGCACAGGCACACATCCGGCCGCACGTACTGGACGGCGTTCCGCGACAACAGCATCTCGAATTCGTAGATGGTGTGTAGGCGCTCGCCGGTGGCAATCGGGATGTTGATGTTCTCGGCCACCAGCGCCATGGCGTCGAAGTTGTCCGGTAGGATCGGGTCTTCATAGAAGAACGGATGGAACTCCTCGATGCCACGCCCCAGGACAATCGCTTCATGAGGCGTCAGACGGCGGTGAATCTCAATGCAGAGGTCCACATCGTCGCCCACGGCCTCGCGGTAGCGGCGCACCGTGTCGATGGCGTCGCGCATCTTCTGGACGTGGGTCTTCTCGTACGGGACGTCGCGATCCTCATCAAGGAACGGCGTCAGGTGTCCCACCGCCGTGAAGCCGCGCGCTTTCGCGTCCACGATGCCGTTGATGAGTTGCTCGGTCGTCGAGCCAAAGACGTGGTAGTAGACCCGCGCCTTGTCGCGCACCTTGCCGCCGAGCAACTGGTACACCGGCACGTCAAAATGCTTGCCGGCGATGTCCCAGAGCGCGATGTCAATGGCGCTCAGGGCACCCATGATGCCGGCCCCACGGAAGTGGCTCGACCGGTACAGATACTGCCAGTGGTGCTCGATCCGCAGCGGATCCTGGCCGATCAAGTAGTGCGCCCACTTCTTGACGACGGCCTCTGACGCCTCCAGATAACCCCAGGCACCGGACTCGCCGAGACCGGTAATGCCAGCGTCGGTGTGGACCTGGACGAACATGTACCGATCAACCATGATCGGCTCAACTGCCGTGATCTTCACAGTGCTCCCCTCCCCCTCACTGGTGAGGATGGGGCCGAATCAGCCGGCCCCTTGCAGGGTAGTGCGTTCGCCGCGCGCCTGACCAGCGCTGCAAGGCAGGGCAATTGCATAACCTTCTGTCTAGTCGAGTATTCTGACTCGGTTTTGGGCACTTCACGCCAGCTTCCGCGCCTCTTCACGACTCCCGCCTCTTGTTCGGCGGTCGAGTTGATGCTTCCGAGCCAAAATTGGGCGCGT
>JBBQBU010000086.1:0-15090 GCA_038318015.1 Chloroflexota bacterium
GACCTCACGGTGCACCAGCGGACGGATCGTGGCATCAAACCCGACCTCGTCCAGCAGTCGCAACCAGACCTCGCGGCTGAACAGGCCTTCGGTGTGGCGATCCTGCTCGCAGACTGGCACGCCGTCGCCCTCGCGGTAGACGTAGGTGTAGTCGGCCACGAAGGTCGTGTCCGAGGGGTCCGGGTCGTGGACCCACTCCAGGTATCGTAGGGCGCGGCCGTCGCCGTCGTTGCCGCCTGTGTCAGTCTGTGGGCGGAACGTCTCCAGCACGCAATCCGGCGCGAAGACCGCCACGCCGTCCGGCCTCAGGTGCGTGTGCGCCGTGACGATGGTCTCTCGTAGCGCGTCCTCGGTGAGCAGGTACATGACAGCGTCGTGGGCGAACACGGCGTCGAAGTGCCGGCCCAGGCGCAGCGTTCGCATATCGCCCTGGATGTGCTCCAGCTCCGGGTTGACCGTCCGACTCAACGCCAGCATGTCAGCCGAGATGTCCGTCAGCGTCGGCGTCACCTGCTGCTTGTAGTGCGACGCCATCGCGCCGCTGCCAGCGCCAAGTTCCAGCAACGTGGTCAGCGGGCCGGTTGCGGTGCTGGCGAAGCAGCCCCAGTAGAACGCGGCCTCTTCGCCGTACTCCTCGGGAGCCGTCAGCAAGAGGTACCAGCCTGCCAGATCGGTGTAGAGGCGCGGCAACGCCTGGGGCATCGAAGCCTCCTCGTGGCGCAAGAAGTCAGCATGCAGCCCTACATTGTGGCAGCAGAATGTCGTGGGCGTCCCGAGGATGCCGGCGCGTTGCGGAGGACGCCCTTCACGTTTCTGCGTTGGCCTGCCCACCGGCCGTGACCTGACGTTCACGCCTACGCGCGGCGATGGCTCTGCGGCCGGGGCCGGCGTTCCCGGCAGGCGGTCCGCTCCAGCGCGTGCCGCTGCATCCTCGGCGTCGCAGCGCGACGCCATGATCCATGACCATAGGCGTGGGGTTCAACCCACGACCCTCGGGAGACGGCTGTGCGAGAACCTGACGGGCACCCCTTTGGGGACCGCGCCCGCACGTGAGGCGGCTGGACGGACTACACTGCCGGCGGCCTGTGTGCGCCGATGATGTCGCGCAGGCCGGGGAGGTCAATGCAGATGGGCCACGGCGCATGACCGAGCTGGTGCTTGGCATCGATATCGGCACGTCGAGCGCAAAGGGCGTGCTCGTCCGGCCGGACGGCGAGATCGTGGCCGTGGCCGACTGCCCGCACGCGCTGTCGCTGCCGCGCCCCGGTTGGGCCGAGCATGACGCCGAGGCGACGTGGTGGGGCGACTTCCGGCTGCTGTGCCAGACGCTCGTCGCCCGCGCCCGCGAGCTACGCGGCGAGGTCAAGGCGCTCTGCGTGAGTGGCATCGGGCCGTGCCTGCTGCCCGCCGACGCCAACGGTCGCGCCCTACGCCCGGCGATCCTCTACGGCATCGACAGCCGCGCCACCCGCGAGATTGCCGAACTGACCGAGCGGTACGGCGCAGATACGATCCTGGCGCGCGGCGGTACGCAGCTCTCCAGTCAGGCAGTCGGGCCGAAACTGGCGTGGCTGCGCCGCAACGAGCCGGAGGTCTGGGCACAGACGCGCCAACTCCTGATGGCGAACACCTACATCGCCCAACGCCTGACCGGTGAGTACGTGCTCGATCACCATTCGGCGAGCCAATGCAATCCGCTCTACGACCTGGCCGGCAACCGCTGGGCCGATGACTGGGCCGCCGACATCGTGCCGGGGCTGGAGCTACCCCGCCTGGTCTGGCCCGGCGACATGGTTGGCCGCGTAACTAGCAGCGCCGGTGCCGAGACGGGCTTGCCGGCCGGCATCCCGGTGGCGGCCGGCACCATCGACGCCTGGATGGAAGCCCTCAGCGTGGATGTCCGCGAGCCGGGCGACGTGATGCTGATGTACGGCACCACCCTGATGGTCGTCGAGGTGGTGGACGAACTGCGGCCGTTTCCGGGCCTCTGGGGCACCACCGGGGTCTTCCCTGGCACCAGCACCCTGTCAACCGGGCTGGCGACCAGCGGGGCGCTCACCGGCTGGCTGCGCGACATCGTGGGCGGGCCGCCGTTCGAGCAGCTCGTGGCCGAAGCGGCAGCAACTGAGCCGGGCGCGGACGGCCTCGTCGTGCTCCCGTACTTCGCCGGCGAGCGCGCCCCGATTGACGATCCGCGCGCCCGTGGCCTGATCCTCGGTCTGACGCTGAGACATGGCCGGGGCCACCTCTACCGCGCCGTCCTCGAAGCGACCGGCTATGGCGTGCGGCACATCGTCGAGACGCTGCGGCAGGCTGGCGCGCACGACCACCGGCTGGTGGCGGTCGGTGGCGGCACGCGCGGCGACCTCTGGCCGCAGGTCGTCTCCGACATCCTGGGCCGCCCCCAAGAGATCCCGCGAGAGACCATCGGCGCGTGCTACGGCGACGCGCTGCTGGCGGCAGTCGCCGGCGGGCTGGCGTCGCCTGATGCCCGCTGGAACGCGCCCGTCGCCGTCGTGGAACCAGTGGCTGGGCGCGCCGCCATGTACGACACGCTCTACGCCACGTACCGTTCGCTCTACCCCGCGACCCAGGCGCAGATGCACACCCTGGCCGACCTTCAGCTTGCGGCCGGCAGCCGTGACTGAGTGGCACCATGCTACGCGAACGAGCGCGCGTCGGCTGTCCGCAGCCACGACGACCCGGACACCCGACCTTGACTGACCCGGCACCCTGGAGGCACCCCGCATGACGATTAGCCGAGCGCGCATAGATGCGGCGCTGGCGGCAGCAACCGACACCCGTCACCTCACCATCGAACCCGGCGCGCTGGCGACCGTCGCAGCGGCGTTCTCGGCAACCTTTGGCTCCCGCGCCGCCATCGTCGTAGCCGACGCTACCACCTGGAGCGTCGCCGGGCAGCGCGTGGACGGCCTGCTGCGGGCCGCCGGCGTCGCCATGCTGCCGTCCATCGTCCTGCCGTTGCCATTGCACGCGGATTACGAACAGGTGCTGGCGCTTCAGTCACGGCTGGCGACTGACGATGTGACGCCAGTGGCCGTTGGCTCCGGCACCATCAACGACTTGACCAAATTGGCCGCGCATCGCCTCGGCCGGCCGTACATGGTTGTCGCAACGGCGGCCTCAATGGACGGCTACGCCGCGTTCGGCGCGTCGATCACGCGGGACGGCTTCAAGCAGACGATGGCCTGCGCCGCACCAGCCGCCATCGTGGCCGACCTGGAGATCGTGGCGGCGGCCCCCACGCCACTAACAGCGGCCGGCTACGGCGACTTGATCGGGAAGGTGCCGGCCGGGGCCGACTGGCTACTGGCCGACGCCCTGGAACTGGAGCCAATCGACCCGGCCGCCTGGGCGATGGTGCAGCACCCGCTCCGGGCTTCGCTCGGCGAACCCGACCGCCTACGCGACCACGACCAGGACGCGACCGGGGCGTTCTTCCTGGGCCTCGTGATGTCCGGTCTCGCCATGCAGGCTACCCAGTCCTCGCGGCCGGCGTCAGGAGCCGAGCACCTCATCAGCCACCTCTGGGAGATGGCCGGCCTGACACATGCCGGCCAGTCGCCATCACACGGTACGAAGGTCGGCATAGGGACGGCGCTGGTGAGCATGCTGTACGAGCGTCTGCTGCCGCTCGACCTGACGCAGATTGACGCCGAAGCCTGCGTAGCCGCGCTGCCGTCCGTGGCCGCTCTGGAGGCGACCGTGCGGGCCGCCCTGCCGGCTGGCGAGATCGTCGACCGAGCCGTCGTGGAGAGTCTGGCGAAGCACCCAACTGCCGACCAGTTGCGTGCGCGACTGAGACTGCTGCGCGTGTCGTGGCCGGCCTTGCGCGAGCGAATCAGGGAACAACTGCTGCCGGCCGAGGAGGTGCGGCAAATGCTCGGGACGCTCGGGGCCGCCGCGACGCCCGCCGAGATTGGCGTCTCGTCGGCGAGGCTCCACGCTGACCTGCTGACTGCCCGGCTGATTCGCCGGCGCTACACCGTGCTTGACCTTGCGGCGGAGCTCGGGCTGCTGGACGCCTTGTGCGCCGATGTCGTGAGGGCGCTCCATCCGCCAGGTCCTACGACGTCGGCTACTACACGCCGGCCCGAGGCGGCCAATTGATGGCGGGCGTCCTTCCCGCCGGCCTCACCCGCTGGTACGCCGAGAACCGGGTCCTCGCCTGGATCTGCGTCCTGATCTTCGTCAATCAGCTCGGCTTCGGCAGTATCATTCCCGTCTTGCCACTCTACGCCCGCACCTTCGACGTGCCGCTGTCAGCCATCGGCCTGACCATCGCGGCGTACGGGTTGGCGAGGTTCCTGGTCGGCGTGCCGGCGGGCCTCGTCTCGGACACGTTCGGGCGGCGGCACGCGCTGGCACTCGGTGGACTGATTACCGTCGTCGGCAACGTCCTCTGCGCCATTGCGCCGTCGTACCTGCCCTTCCTGGCGGCGCGCTTCATCGCCGGCTTCGGCGCGGGGTTCGTCATCACGGCCAGCCAGATTCTCCTGGCCGACATCAGCACACCGGATCGACGTGGCCGGATCATGGCGATCTACAGCGGCGTGTTTGCGTTCGCGGTGGGGATGGGGCCGCTTCCGGGCGGCCTTCTGGCGGAGCAGTTCGGCCTGGGCGCACCATTCTGGGCGTACGCCGTGATGGGTGTAGGCGCAGCCATCGTCGCGTGGTTTCGCGTGCCGGAAACGAAGACCATGCGCGTGGCCACCAGCGACACGCCAGACGAGGACCGGCCGTCATTCGCCGCGCAGATGCGACTGCTCGTCAAGCGGCCCGGCTTCCTTCTGATCAGCCTCGTCGGCTTCTCGAACTTCTTCTCACGAACGGGCGGGCTGTTCAACGTGATCCCGGTGCTTGGGCAGGAACGGCTCGGGCTGGGGCCGGATCAGATCGGGCTGGGGCTGGCGATGATCAGCGTCATGGCCGTGGTGCTGTCGTATCCGGCTGGCGTGTTGGCCGACCGCTTCGGCCGCAAGCCGCTGATCGTGCCATCAACGGTCTTGACCGGCGTGTCTTTCCTGTTCTTCCTGTTCGCGCCGTCCTACTTGTGGTTTCTGGCGGCTTGCACGGTCTGGGCCATTGCCACGGGCTTTGGCGCGTCAGCACCATCTGCGTACGTTGCCGACATCACGCCGCCCGGCATGAACGCTGCCGCGATGAGTTCGTTTCGGATGATCGCCGAAACGGGGTACGTGATCGGCCCGCTCGCGCTCGGTGCGTTAGCCGACCTGTTCGGTGCCGAGGTTGCGCTCGGGTTCACCACGGTCTTCATGATCGTCGTCGGGCTGCTGTTCGCCGTCTTCGCGCCCGAGAGACGTCGGAGGCCGGTGTCGGCAACGTGAGCGGCAAAGCGGCGCACCCTGCCGCCCGCACCTGCAAGGCAGGCGGCGGGGGACAGGCAGCATCGGGGTTCGGGGTTGGCTAGACGGTCTTTGCGCCCGTGGCCTTGATGGCAACCTGCGCTTCAAGCGTGCCAAGCTCAGTGTCGAGGGGGATTACCAGTCGGAGAATCGACATCGTGCTGATGCGGCTGCCTGCGCCGAGCAGGAGCATCGGCGGCGAGATGTCGCAGTGCAGCCCCATCTGCGCCAGCAGCGTCGTCGCGTGCCCGGTGATGACGTTGCCGAGTTCGGCCACCCCTGAGAGGGCCATCTCGTCCAGTTCTTCGACTTCGGAGCCGAGCATCTTGCTCACGATGCCACGGGCCATCTCGTTGGACATGCTGTAGAGCGCGATACCGGTGAGACGGCCGGTGATGCCGATGATGACCGTCACGTCGAGCGTGGTGGCCGCGCCTTTCGCCAGGGACAGTTGACCGGGCGTGACTGTCGTGCCGAGTTCCTGTGAGAGCACCTCACGGGCCGCCTCGACGAATGGTTCCAGAATGTCAGCACGGGGCGCTTGATGCGCCAACATCGCCAGGGTTCGCTCAATACCCGGCGAGATCGCCGGACCGGACTGCATGATTGCCGACCTTTCGCCCGTCGCCTGCACCACGACCGTGCGACTTGCCATACGCTGCCGTGAAGCTAGTTTCATCGTATTTCTATAGATGTAAACGGCCAGGACGCGCCGCAGGGACCGGCTGGAACGGGCCATTCTGCCGATCTGAGGGGAACGGGCGTTGCATGGAAGCACGTTCGGCAGGAAGCTGCGGATTTGCACGCCCCAGCGGCTCCGCCTGCGTGTGACCGGGCGGCGAACGAAGGGCGTCTGATGCCGGTATCCCGCGCCGGATTCGGCAGACATGGCATCCTTGTCTCAGCACTCTAGCTCGTGGGAGACGACTCGTATGCCTTGTCTGCGCTGGCGGGGTCCGCTGGTACGGCTCTTCGCGGCGGCGCTGTTGGCCGTGTTCACCGGTGCGACAACGCCCTGGTCCGACACCGATGTGAACGGCAGCGGCGGCGTGCCCGTGGCACAGGCTCAGGGCGGCATGGATGTGGCTATCCTGACGCCGGGCTTCACGGAGTTGCCGCTGAGCGTGCAGCCGGGCGAACAGTTCGTCGTGACGGCGTCCACCGCCAGTGGGGCACGATGTGCGGGAACACTCCAGTTCCGTGACCACACGGCTATCGAACTCGAAGCGCTGGCCGCGCCGAACGGTACGTGCTCCTGGACCGTCACCGCGCCGCCGACCGTGCGCCCCAGCACTGGCATCGTGCGTATCGACATCAGCCGCAATGGGCAGGCCTGGGCACTGGTCGGCACGCTCTGGGTCAGCGTTGTGGGTGAACGGCGTTAACCGAAGGAACCGCCGTGACACTCTGGCCGCCTTCACCGGTGCGCCGACCCGCACGCTGACCGTCGCCTTCGGGCACGCGCAGGATCCGGCCCTGCGGACGGTGGGGGTGGGGCCGAACGGGCGCATGGTAGCGGTCGTGGGAGCAGTGCTGGCTGCTGGCCTGCTGATACTCGGCGGCGTCTTCGTCGTGGCGCTGGGGTTGGCGGGCGCCGGGGCCACCGCCGGCAACGCCGACGCCATCATTGAGGCGGCCGCAGGGCCGGGATCGCCACGCGCCGTTGCATGGACGCCGACTGCCCATGCAACGACCGCCTCATAGGACATTGCCGCTGGCTCGCCCGACCCACGCTGTCAACACGATCGCACAACGGCTGCACTACGAATGTTAGATCGTCGTACATGGTTCCCCGTTGTCACGCTCAACGTGCCACTCATAATTCGCCGCTCGACTGCTCGCCGACGGAGTCTTGTGCGTTCTGTCACATGCAGTCTGCTCAAAACTGGCGTTATGGCCGTTGTTCTTCTGTCGGGTAGGCTGCACACTGATGCTTGCGCCGGGGGTGGTCGGTCCTGGGGTGACGCCGATGCTTCGTCCCTGCGGGCGCTGGTTGGGGGGAGTTCGCGCGTGATGCGGCGACCAACGTTGATCGGGCTGATGCTGGCTTTGGCCGCCGTGTTCTGGCCGTGGACCGTCGGCGCGCAGCAGAGTCCCCTGCGCCTTGTCGGGCAGTACTCTATCGAGAGCCGGCGCATCGTGCTTGACACGATGTTTGGCGGCCTGTCCGGCCTCGCCTATGACGCGGCGCGCGGCGTCTACTACGCCGTCAGCGATGATCGCGGCGAGAACCAGCCGGCCCGCTTCTACACTCTCCAGATCGACCTGGACGCGGGCGGCATCCAGAACGTGACGCCGCTGGCGGTGACATACTTCGACAGCGACGCGGCCACTGCCGGCATCCAGCCGTACGAGCGCGGCGACAGCGACCTGGAAGACATCCAACTGCTGGCCGACGACACGCTGCTGGTATCGTCCGAGCGCGACAAGGCCAACCGGCCGTGGATTCGCCACTTCGCCCTCGACGGCAGCCTGCTCGGCGAACTGCCGCTGCCTGCCCGCTACCTGCCCGTCACCGAACTCGGGGCAGACGGTCGGCCCCGCACGGTGCGCGGCGTCCGCCCGAACCTGGGCTTCGAGGGTCTGGCCCTGACGCCGTCGCAGGAGACGCTGTGGCTGGCGAACGAGCAGGCGCTGGCCCAGGATGGTCCGACGGCATCGACGGAGCGCGCCACAAACATCCGCCTCGCCCGGTTCGAGCGGTACGGCGACGAGGTCCGACCGACCGCCGAATATGTCTATCAGGTCGCGCCGACGTTTGCGGCCTCGACCGACCCGGCCGTGCCCGCAGACAATGGCGTCTCCGCGCTGCTCTGGGTACGCCACGTTCTCCCGCAGTACGACTTGCTGACGTTGGAGCGGGCGTTCGCGGCGGGCGTCGGCAACGACGTGAGCATCTACGGCGTGACCCTGGACGACGCGACCGATGTGCGGGACGTGGACGCCTTGCCGCAGCCATTCACCGGGCGCACGGCGCGCAAGGTGCTTCTCGGGAACCTGACGGCGCTCGGGGTGCAGTCGGACAACCTGGAGTCGATCACGCTCGGCCCGCGCCTTCCGAACGGTAACCCATCGCTGCTGCTGATGTCCGACGATAACTTCAGCGCGGCCGGCGGCTCGCCGCAAATCAACCAGTTCATACTGCTGGAGATCGCCGCCCCCTGACTCTCGCCGCCACAGCCACGCTCACATGCCACCGAAGGCGATGGCATCGCGACAACACGGCGGCACCAAAAGCATGGCGAGTGGCCCGACCTCATCAAGCCAGACGAACCGTTCGGGTTCGATGCCTCGGATCTGCTGGCGCCGGACGGCGCGCTTTGCCTCGTTGCGCTCCTGGGCGCGGACGGACCTTTTCTTCGCGTCCACCCGACTCATCGTCGCATGACGCACGCGCACCCGCTGGGGCTTCTCCCACCATGCAGACAACTCTTCGAGTGATGCGCCTCCAGGTGCGGCAGCAACCCGGCCCGGAGTGCCGTCAGCTTCCACCCCGGCCGAGCGGCTGTTCGAGGAGATCCGACGCTTCGTCTACGCCACGCGCGACGACAAGGCAACCGTTGTCCAGGCCTTTTTGGAGGAGTTCGACGCCGACTCACCCCGCGTCCGCCGCCCCTGCGACTGGGACTGAATCAATGACGCCATCGCGACCCTCACACCAATTCTCGAAACTACAGCGCGATCAAGCGCAAACGGTATCAGAGCGTCTCAGATCCGTAACGTGGCTGAAACCCGTGCACGCGAACTGCAATCTTTTTGCGATTTAATCGGACTTGTCGATGATCTGGTGCCCATTTATGCTGAGTGTGCCCTTCGAGCGCGAAGCAGCACACTCAGAACTGCGGCTGCGAATTGGGCGCTGGGATGACAGGGATGTTGTTTGCGGGCGCGCGACTGTGCCAGAGGTTCAGAGGGAAGCCAGACAGTTTTCTGGAGCAAGATGTCCATCGTCGCGACGATTAGAGCCGCGCGTATTCCGCTGCCACTCAAAATAGCGGTTGCTGTCTGCATCGCGCTCGTACTGTCCAGCGGCTTTGCCGAGCAGCTTGGACTGCGACAGCCCGTTCCTGTGGCACCGTCAAGGACGACCGCTGCGCCGCGCCCTGCCACACTGTCCCCGACGACAAGTAGTACGGTCGAGGCACTGCAAACCTGGCTGCGGACGCATCCGACCGACGCCAGAGCGTACGGTCAATTGGGCGAAGCGTATCTCCAGCGCGGACGCGAGACCGGCGACCCGAGCTACTACTCGAAGGCCGATGCTTCGCTTACCACCGCGCTCGACCTCGCGCCGGCGGACTTTGAGGCGATGGTATCGCGCGGCTCTCTTGCGCTGACCCGCCACCAGTTCGAGGAGGCACTGGTCTGGGCCGAGCGCGCGCGCGCCATCAACCCTTACCGCTCCGCTATCTACGGCATCATCGGCGACGCGCGTATCGAACTCGGCCAGTATGACGCGGCGTTCGAAGCCTATCAGGAGATGATGGACCGCCGCCCGGAGCTTGCGTCATACTCGCGCGTGTCCTATGCCCGCGAGCTGCTTGGCGACATCGACGGGGCGATTGTTGCCATGCAGCAGGCCGTCAAGCTGGGTGCGCCCAATGGCGAGAACACGGCATGGTGCCGCGTACAACTCGGCAATCTGTACGCCACCTACCATGGCGACCTCGCTGCGGCCGAGGCCGAGTATCGCCGCGCGTTGGTCGGCTTCCCAGACTACGTCCACGCGCGTGCCGGCCTGGGACGGGTCGCGGCCGCGCGCGGCGACTATCGCGCGGCCATTGCCATCTTCGAACCACTCGTACAAGCGATGCCGTTGCCCGAGTTCATCATCGCACTCGGCGATCTGTACACCATTGAGGGCCGCACCGACGACGCCGAGCGACAGTACGCACTGGTGCGGGTCGTCCAACAGTTGAGCCGCGAGAACGGGGTGGACACCGATCTTGAGTTGGTGCTGTTCGACGCCGATCACCGACGCGAGCCGGCCGATACCGTAGAGCGCGCCCGCCAGCAGTACGCCAGCCGCCCCAGCATCAAAGCAGCCGACACCCTGGCCTGGGCGCTCTACCAGGCCGGCGACTATCCTGCGGCATGGGCCGCCAGCGAACAGGCGCTGCGCCTAGGCAGTCTCGACCCGCTGTTGGCGTTTCACGCCGGCATGATCGCCCACCAGTTCGGCGAGGCTGGTCGCGCACGCGAGCACCTCCGTCGCGCGCTCACGCTCAGCCCGAGCTTTTCCGTCATCCACGCCAACCAGGCTCGGCAGACACTCGCCGCGCTTGAGCCACACCGTTAGAGGAAGGGGTCACGTGCCGTATGCGGAGACCAATCGCGCCGATTTGCGCCCTGCTGGTCCTTCTGGGAGGGGCTTCCTGGCTGTGGGCGCCGCCATGGGCCGGCGCATCGAGTCACCGTGAGGCTCCGCTGATCTCGCAGGATCCGACGGTCGATAACACGGATGTCTATGCGTTTGTCAGCCCGGACGACACGTCGAAGGTAACGCTGATTGCCAATTGGATCCCCTTCGAGGAGCCGGCCGGCGGCCCGAACTTCTACCACTTCGACGATACCGCACGGTATCTCATCAAGATCGACCGCGACGGGGATGCTGTCGAGGATGTCACCTACGAATGGACGTTCCGCACCGACATCCGCAACACCAGCACCTTCCTTTACAACACCGGTCCGATCACGTCCTTGAACGACACGGACTACAACTACCGGCAGTTCTATCGCGTCCGTGAGATCGTCAACGGTGGCGCGACGACCACCCTCGGCGACAACTTGTTGATGGTGCCGGACAACATCGGCCCACGCTCGACGCCGAACTACGAGTCGTTGGCTGCCGAGGGCATCCGCGATTTCGGCAACGGGATCAAGGAGTTTACTGGGCAGCGAGACGACCCGTTCTACGTGGACGTCGGCTCGATCTTCGACCTGCTCGGCCTGCGCCCATTCAACAACGCCCACATCATCAGCCGCGGCAACACGGCCGGCGTTGACAGCACCGGCGGCTACAACATCCACACCACGGCCATCCAGGTGCCCAAGGCTCGGCTCGCCCCGACCTGCACGAACAGCGCTGCCGATAAGAAGTGCGTCATCGGCATCTGGTCAACGGCCGAGCGCCGTGCGACGACGGTCCTAACGCCGGGCGCAGAGTCGGTGTCCGGCAACTTCGTCCAGGTGTCGCGCCTCGGAAATCCGCTGGTGAACGAAGTCGTCATGAACCTGGCGCTGAAGGACACGTTCAACGCGGTGCCGCCATCGGTTGACCGCACCGTGCCGGCCGTCGTCGAGCGCGTGACGAATCCTGAAGTGGCACGCCTACTGTGCGTGCTCTACGGCATCCAGACGCCCGGTCTACCCTGCGCCAACAACACGCCCGGCACGCGCACGACTGCCAGAAACGACCTCGTCGCAGTCTTCCTGACCGGCATCCCGAACCTCACTGAGCAGGTCAACTCGGCGGCCTCGCCGTCAGAGCAACTCCGCCTGAATATCGCAGTTGCTCCAAGCGCGAGCATCTGCAATGGCAACGTCCTGGGAGTCATCGGCGGCGACACAGCCGGCTTCCCGAACGGGCGACGTCTCGAGGACGACGTGACCGACATCGAACTGCGCGTCGTGGCCGGCGTGCTCGATCCGACGTTCAACGTCGCGCCAAACAACAAGCTCGGGGACGGCGTGAACCGCAACGATAAGCCGTGCCTCACGAGCTTCCCATACATCCCGACGCCCCACCAGGGCTACGACCACGACCACCATCCCAATGGCAGCACGAGCACGCCATGACGCGCCGTACGCAGGAGATTGGCTGGATGAACAAGTCTCTCACCACGACGCTCTCGGCGGTACTGCTCGCCGTCGGAGTTCTATCCTGGCTCTGGGCACCCGTCTGGGTCGGCGCGTCGAGCCACCGCGAGGCACCGCTGACTTCGAAAGACCCGTCGATTGACAACACGGATGTCTATGCGTTTGTCAGCCCGGACGACGCGTCGAAGGTGACGCTGATTGCCAACTGGATCCCCTTCGAGGAGCCGGCCGGCGGCCCGAACTTCTACCACTTCGATGACCTTGCCCGATACCTCATAAAGATCGACCGAGACGGCGATGGCGTTGAGGATGTCACCTACGAGTGGACGTTCCAGCAGCAAATTATCAACCCGAATACGTTCCTCTACAACACCGGGCCGATCACGTCCCTCAACGACCCGGACTTCAACTACCGTCAGGTGTACCGCGTTCGCGAGATTGTGCGGGGCGGTTCAACCACCACACTCGGCGACAATCTGATCATGCCGCCGGACAACATCGGCCCGCGCTCCACGCCGGACTATGAGTCGCTGACAAGCCAGGCCATTCACAGCTTCGCATCGGGGGACATCAAGGAGTTCACCGGGCAGCGCGATGATCCGTTCTTCGTGGATGTGGCGTCCATCTTCGATCTTCTCGGGCTGCGCCCCTTCAACGGCGCGCACCTGATCAAGCGCGGCACCGAGCCGGGCTCTGATACGACCAGTGGCTTCAACATCCACACGACGGCGATTCAGATTCCGCGCAGCCGCCTCGCGCCGGACTGTCCCGACAACGCCGCCGACAAGCGCTGCGTCATCGGCGTCTGGTCCACCGCAGAGCGGCGTTCGACGATCATCCGTGGGACCGGCACGCGCACTGGCTCGGGCGACTACGTGCAAGTGTCCCGACTCGGGCATCCACTCGTCAACGAAGTCGTGATGAGCCTTGAACTGAAGGACACATTCAACGCGGTCCCGCCGTCCGTTGATCGGACCGTGCCGGCCGTCGTCAATCGCGTCACCAATCCCGAGTTGAGCGGCCTGATCGAAGCGCTCTATCCGGGGATCGACGTGCCACCGGCCCCCCGCAACGATCTTGTGGCGGTCTTCCTTACGGGCATTGCCGGCCTGAATCAGCAGACCGGCTCGGTCGCGACGCCGTCCGAGCAGCTTCGCCTCAACACGGCGATCCGCCCCTCGGCCGGCATCTGCGCGGGCAACGTCCTCGGTGTGATCGCCGGAGACACCGCCGGCTTCCCGAACGGCCGGCGGCTGGAAGACGACGTGGTCGACATCGAACTGCGCGTCGTTGCCGGGGTGCTTGACCCGACGTACAACAAGGCACCTAACAATCAGCTCGGCGACGGGGTCAACAAGAACGACAAGCCGTGCCTGTCTCGTTTCCCGTACCTCGCCACCCCGCACCAGGGCTACGAGCATCCGCACCATGTCGATGGCAGCACGACGACTCCCTCGATCAACGGCAACGGCGAAGATCGCGGCAGCGGCGGCGGGCCTGCCTTCCCACAAGCGTCAGATCCGACGGACCCGGCCAACAACAAGGATGAGAAGGACGACGAGGAGAACCTGACCGAGGAGCAGGAGGGGCAGCGCGAGCGGACGAACAACTCGGGACGTGACGACTACTACACCGAGGGGGACGTGGTCGAACTCTGTCCCTCCGACGCGGACCCAGCGTGCGTGTACATCGGGAACCGCGACGGCAAGATGAAGGTCATCCTGTACGGTGAGGCCGCGAAGTCAGCGAAGAGCATCAAGATCGGTGACTATTTGGAAGCCGATGGCGAGAAGATCCATGAGCAGCTCTTCGAGGCCACGGATGTCACCATCAAGCGTCGGAGATAGTTGACTGCCCGCAGCTAGGCGCTCGGGCACGGACAGACCCCGCACGGACATCTCGCACGGTGCCCCGATTCGCTCCTTCTTGGACGAATCGGGGCACCGTCATGTCCAAGGCCGCATGCGCTGGGGACGTAGCCGGCGTGCAGAAGGGACGTGGCGGTCTCCTGCGCGTGTGCGCGTCGTCCGGCGCCTCACCCGTATGCGGTGATGCCCGATGACCTGCACGGCGAGGCATCGGTGTCGGTGGACGGCGAAGCCGGCCGAGTGGAGCTGAGCGAGGCTCCGCCGAGGATTCTTGGGCAGGCACTTCTCAACGTCACCACGAGAGGGGTGTGTGCTCGAAAGTACGCAACTCCCAACGAGCCACGAGGCTAGGCTGTCAGCCGCAGCGCCCGTTTGCGGGCTTGACTGACGGCCTCAGAGCACGCGGGGTAGCGCCTGTAGCGTGATAACCAGGCCGGCCAGCATGATCAGGAACGCGCTCACGATCGGCAGCACGCGCGTCGCTACTCCCCCACCGACGCTGAAGCGCTCCAGGATTCCACGTGCGTACACGAGCAGAAGGCCGATACCGACCAGCACGCTAGCGAGGCCGAGGCTGAAGGCTACGATGAGCAGCAGCCCGAAGCCCACGCGGTGGAGCGCGATGGCACTCAGCAAGACGACCAGGGCTGACGGGCACGGGAGCAGTCCACCAGAGACCCCGAGCGCAAGCAGGCTGCGCCACGTCACGGGCTGACCGTCAGCGCCCGGGGGCAGATGGGAATGGGTGCTTCCGCCGTGCGTATGCCCCTGCACACCCTGGCCGTGGCTGTGGTCACGACCATGCTCATGCACCTCTGTGTCGGCGAATGGATGCTCATGCTCATGCACCTCTGTGTCGGCGAATGGATGCTCATGATCGTGGGGGTGACGATGCGCGCGATCGTGGGCGCGCGCCTGGGCTTCGGCGTAGGCGAGGCTATACACGTCAGCCTGGGCGGGGACTTTCCTGTCCATGTCGGAATGGGAGTGCCCGTGCGCCTGTGACACGGCCGCGA